>JBFFDD010000008.1:0-29444 GCA_041559575.1 bacterium | reverse complement strand
GTCAACCGCCATCGCCTCCTGGAAACGCTTCACCGCCTCATCCGACTGGCCGTTTCTGCGGTACATGACCCCAAGATCGGTCAACACGTTAGGATTGCCCGGTTTCAGGGCCAGGGCCCTCTCGTAGGCATCGATGGACTCCTGATACATGTTGCTGTCGAAATAGGTGTTGCCGAGCTGGACCAGAACGCCGACATCGTTGGGGTTCTTATCCAGCAACCGCTTGAGTTCGTTGATCTTGAAGGTGCTGTTGGGAGGGGGGACTGGAGGAGGGGCCTGAGCCGGTACCACCGTGGTCCCCTCCGGCCGTTTTCCGAAGAGTTTTGGCCCCAATATGCCCACCATCAGACCTACGAAGAGCGCCGCCACAACGATAATTACCGTGTTTCTATTGCCCATCTACTTCCTCCAGATTATTGCTTTAAAAGAATGGTTGCGTATGGTCCATTGCGAAAAAAGCCTTCAGGGGCACACCGCCCTTCAGGCCTCGGCCGGCCTTGGTTTTTGCCCTGTTCCTCAGCCCGCCTCGACTTCCCCCTTCCTGTGCCGAGGCTTTCTCTTCCATGATAAAGTGTCAGGGTTTCCCGCGTTCTGAAGATCACTGTTTATACATCGTCAGGCTGTTCCAGGTACTGGAGCAGCTGGCCCTCCAGCTCCCGGACAGAGTGGTAACCTACCATTTTCCTGACCAGCCTTCCAGACCGATCGATGATAAACATGGTCGGGATCGTGGATATTCCCCCAAAAACAGCCGATACTTCCCTGCTTCCCAAAAGAACCTTGTAGGGGATCCTTCTCTCGTGAATAAAGGGACCGAGCACCGGCAGCCCCTCCTTGTCCAGGGAAACGCCCAGGATCACCAGACCTTTGGAGGAAAAGCGATGGTGGAGATCCGACAGGACCGGGATCATCTCCAGACACGGGGGACACCAGGTGGCCCAGAAATCTACGACAATGACTTTGCCCTGGTAATCAGACAGCCGAACGATGCTTCCATCCACCGCCGGGAGGGTAAAATCGGGAGCTCCTCCGGACAGCTGCTCACCAACCTCCCCTGTGCTGCAGCCCGCAAGCAGGCCCAGAATCAGGAAGAGCAGCGTGATGCGTCTCATCCGTCCCCCTCAAGACCCCTAGTCCCCTTTTCCAGCGAATCCAGCCTTTTCTCCAGAGCCCTCCTCATCCCGCCTAATCGCAGAAGGTAGATCATTACCGCCAGCCAGATGGCACTGTATCCTGCAAAAAGAAAAGCGAAGTTACTCATGACTGTCCTCCCTGGGAAAAACCTCAAGACGCTGGATCCTGAACTCCAGATCACCGATAGCCGAACGTTCCTTAATCAGGACACCGACAAGCAGAACAAAGGCTGCCAGGCTGATCAGCAGAGGCGGGATCATCCTTGGATCGAGGCCTACCTCTCCCTTTCGGATGACCACAGGATGGATTCCGCGCCACCAGCGAATGGAGAAGTAAACGATGGGGACATCCACATAGGCCAGAATACCGAAAACCGCCCCGGCCAGGGCCCCTTTGGAGCCCGGCAGCGACCCCCGGATCACCAGGTAACCGACGTACAGGAACCACAGGATAAGGGTGGTGGTCAACCGCGGGTCCCAAACCCACCACTTCCCCCACACGGGCCGTGCCCACAGGGGTCCGGTGATGAGAACGAGGGTACAGAAGAGAACCCCTGTCTCGGCGGCGGCAACCGCCAGGTTATCCCATCGCGGCGAGCGGTTAGCCAGAAAGACCACCGAGGCCACCAGAACTACTGTGAATGCCAGAAATGCCGCCATGGCGCTGCCAAGATGAAAGTAAAATATCTTCTGAACCAGCCCCATGGTCCTTTCAACAGGCGCGTATAGGAACACCGCTCCGAGGGCGGCAATAATGGTGACGACTGCAGTGATCGGCCAGAGTATGTCAAAGGTCTTCTTCATAGCTAATCCCTTTCTCGGCTCTCAGTACTCAGCTCACAGTACTTTGCCCGTAGTACTGAATCTGACCAAGTTACTCCTCCACCACGAAAGGAAACAGGATGGATGCCAGGGCAAAGAAAATGATATCGAAGGCGGCCAGCCTTCCGACCCACCCGCCGACATCGGACAGGCTGCCCCCCGCCAGGGCAACAGTGGTAAAGTGAACCCCGCCCAAGAGAACCGGCAGGCAGAGGGGAAAAAGAAGGAGGGGCAGGACCACCTCCCTGCTCCGGACATGGATCGCTATGGCCGACAGCAGAACCCCGAGGGCTACGAAACCGACATCCCCGAGGAAAAAACCCGTCCACGCGGTCACCACCCCTCTCAAAGGGCTGAACCCGTAGAGGAGAGAGAAAAGGGGCCAAAGAAGAGCCTGAAAAACAAGGATGAAGATGAGGGTGGACAGGCACTTTCCCCAATAGACCTGGATGGGATCGCAGGGGGCGAGAAGCAGACCCTGGAAGCACTCATTTTCCCTTTCCCTGTCGAAATTTCTCCCCAGGCCGAGGACTCCCGCGAACAGAAAGGTGATCCAGAGGATCCCGGGGGCCATCTCGGACAGGGCCCCTGACCCTGGAGACGCCGAGAGGGAAAAGAGTGTCAGGACGAGGAAGGCGAAGACGAAAAGTATGACAACCACCTCGCGCCCCCTCATCTCCAGGAGGAGATCCTTTTTGGCTATGGCCAGGGCGGCCCTCATAACAGGTCACCACCGACCAGCGTCATGTAAAGGTCCTTGAGGTCCCCCTCTGCTGCGCCTCGATGTCTGATTATCCCACCGTCAATTATCGCCACATCATCACCGAGGGAGGCCGCCACATCGAGGTCGTGGGTGGAAATAACCATGGTTCGTTCTTCCCCACGCAGATCGCGAAGAATGTCCATTAAGTTCCTGCAGGACCGATAATCCAGCCCGCTGAACGGCTCATCCAGGATGAGGAACTTCGGATCGTGCAGAAGAGAGCGGCCGATGGCCAATCTCTGCTCCATCCCCCTGGAAAATCCGCCCACCCTGTCATCCCGGCGATCCCAGAGCCCCATGAGTCGAAGCATCTCCTGAACCCTGCTACCCTGATCCCTGATACCGTAGAGATGAGCATACAGAAGCAGGTTTTCCCGCGCTGTCAGACCGGGGTAGAGAAAGGATGCATGGGAAAGGTACCCTGTCTGCATCCGGGCATCCTCGCTCCCCTTGAGAGCCTTTCCCTGCAGGAATACCTTGCCCCTCGATGGACGTATTCTTCCGGCCAGCACGCTTAACAGGGTGGTCTTTCCGGCACCGTTGGGGCCCAGAAGGACCAGGGAACTCCCCTGATAAAGGATGAGATCGACCTCCTTCAGAGCAAACAGCGCCCCATATCGCTTGGTGATCTTTTCCGCCCTTAAATAGGGGGCATCGGCCATTTTGATCAGCCTTCCCTCATCTCTGCCGCCTCTCCTGCCAGTTCGGCTTTCGATATCCGGTGGTTCTCCGGTCTGAGTTTTCCAGTGCCCATACCGGGATCCAGCTCCACTATGCGTCCCCGACGGGCACATTCATTCCGGTGGGGGGTGAGTATATCAGGTTCCCCGACATCTGGGATAGACGAAGAACACCCTTCCCACCGAAGAGATAAGGAACAGGTACATCCGGAAAGGTCAACGCAATGAAAAAGCAAAGGTTGTGCCACTGAGCTTCAAAAGAATTTGACTTTAAATTCAAGAAGTTAAAAATGTAAGGCGGACTTTGCTGTGCAGATTTTTCGCACAAGTGGGTACCCTGGCGCACTCCTGTCCATTGCAGCGGCCCCGATTCTTCCGGTTCCCGGCTTTTCGCTTTTGCGTTCTTCGCTCCCCCCTCCACGCTCTGAGCCTCCGATAAACCTTGACAGCCGCAACCGACAGTTGTCCAATATGCCAATGAAGATCTTTCTGTTTATCCTTGCTTATCTTTTAGGTTCCATACCCTCAGGGATTGTGGTCGCCAGGCTGTCAGGGGGAGTCGACCCTCGTTCGGAAGGATCCGGCAATATCGGGGCCACCAATGTCCTGCGCACCCTGGGGCCAAAAGCGGCCGCTTGGACCCTTGGGGGTGATGTTCTGAAGGGAGTGGTGCCGGTTGTCGCAGCCAGGATTCTCCTTCCTCAGGGGTCCGCCTGGATCTACCTGGTGGCAGGGGCGGCAATCCTCGGCCACGATTTCTCTTTTCTGCTTCGGTTCCGGGGAGGCAAAGGGGTGGCCACCACGATCGGCACCCTCCTCGCTCTCGATCCCATTCTCACGGCAATGTGTGTGATCACCTGGATCGCCGTCGTGGGGATTACCCGGTTCTCATCGGCCGGAGCCCTGGTATCGGCGGCCCTCTCCCCCTTCTATGCCTTCCTGATCCACAGGACCGTCCCCATGATCCTCTTCTGCCTGGCGGGCGGCGCTCTGCTCTTTGCTCTTCACCGGGAAAACATCATGAGGCTGGCCAAGGGAACCGAGAAGCGGATTTCCTTTGGAAAGCAAAGCTCTGAGCCCTAGCTCCGATCCAGGCCCAGGTCTGCACCGGATTTAATCTATACCTTACAATTTGTCGATCATACTCCTTCTTCTCCTCTCCTTCTTCGTCAGCTTTTTCCGGGGCCTGCTGATCTGCCTCTCCTCGTCATCCTCCTCCAGAACCCCCTTGAGCTGACGGTACCTTTCCGACTCCACCCGTTCCCAGAAGAGCCGAGGGGCAACGACCTCCACCCCCTCTCTTCCTGCCCGTTCACTCAGGCCCCTGTCTGCTGTGACAATAAGGTCTGCTCCGCCGGACCGGCAGAGATCCACGATCACATCATCCGCGGTGCGCCCGCTCCCCGAATAGACGACCGACACCCCACCCTCCTTCCGGCTTCGATCGGCGAGATGGGGTGATCCGCCGGCGTCGAAGACCACCGTAATCCTGTGACCCTTCGATACCCGATAACCGGAAATTTCCCGGATGAGACAATCCCGACCCTCAGCCAGATCAGCCCTGTCCAGGGCGGCGAGTTCAGGGATCAACCTGATCAGATTGTAACCATCGACAATGATCCTCATGACGCAGGCCTTTCCATTGAATTTGCCCGAATCCGGCCCTCGGGCGTCGGCACCCCCCGGTCTGTCCTTGGCCCGATAATGCGCTGATTGGTCGGGCTTTTTAGGAATCCGCCCCCGGCCCCACCGGACTATGATATCTCTCTATATTATGATACACAGTCTCAGGGGGTATAGGCTCAATGAGATTTTTCTGCACATTCTTCCTGCTGCTGGTCGCCACCCTCCCTCCCGGAGCCGCCTCAGCCGCCGCTGGAGAGCGGGATGACTTTCATCTCCGTCCAGGGAACC
Source organism: bacterium (assembly GCA_041559575.1). Lineage (GTDB taxonomy): Bacteria > BMS3Abin14 > BMS3Abin14 > BMS3Abin14 > BMS3Abin14. Next base: position 24,132 of record JBFFDD010000008.1, on the reverse strand, counting down.
GATGGGAATATACCATCGACGATGGGGGATCAGAGACCCTTTTCGTCAGCAAAATCATCACCATCAGAGGGATCCCCTTCGCTGAGATGACCCGCAATGGAGAGAGGCCTCTGTATTTTCTCAACATGGGGAACAACCTGTATCGTTTCGAAGTTATTCCCGGTTCCGGCGGTCCGGAGACGGTTCCCACGCTCCTCCTTAAATCCCCTCTGGAAGTGGGTCAGAGCTGGATATCCCCCTGGGGTCCGGCTCCGCTATCTTTCACTGTTCTGTCCGAGGGTGATTATCCTGTTCCAGCGGGCACTTTCAGCCGGACCTTGAAAATCGGATACCGACCTGTGTCAGACCCCATCTACCAGGGCTTCATCTGGTATTGTCCATCCGTCGGCATCGTCGCCATGGAGAACAACCACTACCGGAGTGAGCTGAAATCCTACACGGTCTCTGACCTACTTCCCCCCGAAGCCGTGGAGGGACGTTTTGAGGATATCGCCGCAACCCTTGGCATCTCTCTTGAGACCGGAGCCGCCACCCCACCGGACAACCGGATCAAAGGCGAGAGATCCTCCGAGATCGCGAAGGTGATCAACCGGCTCTCGATACCGATGTTCCTTTTGGCGATCTTCGTCTCCACCCTGATGATCATCATCAGGCTTCACCGGAAGATCGACCTGGGTGATGATGCCAGCGTTCATGAGGGCGAGATAACCCTCGCCTCAGTCATGGTTAAAGAGGGATTGTACGCAGACGCGGTTAAAATCCTCCAGAAACTTACCGAGAAGCATCCCCAGTGGCCGGACCTGGCCGCTCTTCTGGGACATGCCTATCAGGAGCTGGGACGCACCGAGGATGCCTGCCTGGAACTCAAGAGAGCCCTGACCCTGAATCAGGACATGGTTCCTGCCCGATTGGACCTGGCAGCGGTTTACCTGTCAATGGACGAACCCTCCCGCGCCCTGGATGAAGTTGATGCGGTTCTTAACAAGAACCCTCATTTTGCCGATGCCCTCCTCCTCCGTGGCAATGTTTACATGGCGCTCGGAAACCCGGACAAGGCCGCCGAGGATTTTCGGGCAGCCCTGAAGATCAACCCGTCCTTCACTGAAGCGAGGGATCAACTTTCGGCTATAAAGGATAGTGGAGATCTGAAGTCGGGAAGTTAGGGGCGGCACTTAAGGGCGGGGTTCCGGGGTACAGCATGCAGGGTCTGGAATCCAGGATCTTGCGCCCCGGGTCACTCATACACTTCCGGTCGCCGGAGGGACAGGACCGGGAAATCCCGCCGCACCTTCAAAGTCTTTTCGGGGTCAAACTCCACTGCCAACGCCCCTTCGCCCTCATTCAGCTCACCCAAAACCTCTCCTGAGGGACCGGTCACCAGGCTTCTTCCGCCAAGAACGAGTCCTGATCCGTCCTCACCGCAGGAGTTGGTGGCCGCCACAACAAGCTGATTTTCCATGGCTCGCACCCGTACCAGATCCCTGAAATGATCCACCCTGGCGGCCGGCCACTGGGCCGATACCAGGATCAGCTGGGCCCCTTCCAGACATAGTTTCCTGGCCGCCTCGGGAAAGCGGAGATCGAAGCAGATGAGCAGGCCCACCCGAAGGCCTTTCCAGTCCACCGCGACCAGCCGGGTTCCCTCCGAAAAGGCTTCCACCTCCCCCGCCAGGGGGAAGAGATGGACCTTGTCATAGGAGCCGACCGTCCTGCCCTCCTCGTCCAGCATGACCATGGAATTGACGACCCCTCTATTATCTGACATGGGAAGGGAGCCGACCATGGCCACCGATCGAGAGGAAGCCAGGCCGGACATCCAAGCCAGGACCCTGTCTGACTCCCCGGCCATCCCCTTCAGATCACTATAGTAGAATCCCGAAGAAAACATCTCCGGCAGCAGTATGAGGTCATCCTTGTCGGGATTCGACCTGTCCAGAAGGGACTCGGCCTTTCTCAGGTTGCGATCCACCTGTCCCGGCTGAATCGTCCACTGAAGGATGTGGATCTTGAATTTCCTATTTTTCATGGCCATTTTCGCCCTGTCGTTCCTCATGGTTATTGATGCGTATTATTCAAACCTGTATAATATCACGATCGTGACAATTTATCCTTTCAGCACCTTTCAAGGAGGGCATCGGGGGTGAACCTTTGATCGTCCAATGCAGCGAGTGCCAGGCAAAATACCGGATCGCCGATGAAAAGGTTCGCGGAGCCGGGGTTAAGGTACGCTGTGCGAAGTGCCAGCACGTCTTCACCGTCAAACCGGAAGACAGGCCGGAGGCTCCGGAAACCGATGAGACCAGGTTCCAGCCATCAGAGGAGACCCCGGCCCCCTCGACTGCGGCCCCTCCGCCGGAGGTGGAGCAACCTGTTGCGGATCAAACCCCCTCCGTCCCTCCGGACGATCTGCCCCCGGACAGCCCTCCGGCATCCGATGAGAGGACGGAGCCCGACTTTTCCCTGCCGGATGACGACGGACCCTTGGGACGGACTGAAGCGGATTTCCCGGAACCCGGCCCCATCAATGAAAGGCTGGACAGCCCTGAACCTCCTCTGCCGGATGATGAATCTCCCGGGGAGGTCAAAATGGACTGGGGCAATATCGCCCTGGACGAGCCGGCTGCCCAGTCTTCTGCACCCGACATCGGGCTGACTTCAGCTCCATCCCCCCGGGAGACGGCAGCTGACCTCTCGCCTCCTCCGCCCGAACCTGAACTTCCATCCCCTGGCCTGGGAACCCGTCCTCCGGAGCGAACTTCGACAACATCCATTCAGGCCGAAGCACCCTCCAGAGGCAAGGGTAACAGAGGTCTTCTCGTCCTGCTGCTCCTGACGGTTCTTGGCGCAGGAGGGTACTACGCCTATCCCACCATCAAACCCATGGCCAGTAATCTCCTGGGCAGGGACAAAACTGTGCAGGAGGTTCAGCCGACCATACTTAATGTTCAGGTAGGGGCCCTCAGGAGGACCGATGGCGTCGATCTGGCTGTTGTCAGAGGGTCGGTCCGCAACGACACCGAGCGGACCATTGGCATGATTCAGGTGATAGCTGCGTTCAAGGGGCAGGACGGAAAGGTTGTTGCCGAATCCTCGTCCTTCTGCGGAAACCTCTTCACCGATGCTGAGCTGACATCCTCACCACTGACCGGTATCCGCTCCTCCCTTCAGAACGAATTGGGGCAGGGCCTGGTCAACGCCTCCTTGCCCCCGGATCAGGAGGTCCCTTTTCTGATCGTCCTGGAAAATCCCCCGGCCCGGATCAAGGAAGTGACGCTCAAGCTGGGTGACTGGAAAAACACCGGACAATAGCCCCACGGCCAGGGCTTTCCCGCAAAGAAATGTCCCTTCTTCTTGCCCCCCAAGTCAATAACTGTCGTTGTCCTCGTCGTCGCGCTCCTCGAGGATCTGCTGGCTGACCTCAAAATTCTCCAGAGGAACATAAACCAGCACCTCACCCCTGTTGCCTCTGTGCTCAGCACCGGGGAAGGATCTGTTCGACTCGATCTTGCACGCTATTCCTTCACCGTCGAGTATCTGTTTAATGAGGTAGGCCTCCGAGTCGTCGGGCGTAGCCATCAGGAGCTTCCACCTTCTGTCCTTCGTCATGTTCGGCCTCCTTCCTGTCGGATCTGATCAGCCAGTTTTTACCCGTAAGGGCCTTTCCGACACATCCTCATTTCCGGTCCGCTGGCGGGTGACGAACGGTGCCGCCCCGGTTGCAAGGCCTATCGGTGCCTTTTTACCTCAAAGCGAAGGATCTCGATGGGTTCCTCACTCCCTATCCCTGCTTTTCTCCGAGCGATATCGACCTGCTCGTCAACAGTATCGATCCCGGGAAGGTCCGGGAGAAGAACGCCTGCCCTCCCACCGCTTCGAACGATGACACCGTATCGAAACGGATCCAACCCGGAAATATCTGTCACCGGTTCAGGAGCGGTGAGAACATCCACCGAGATGTCAAGATCCTCGAGCTCATCGACAGAGACCGGTGGAAACCTGGGGTCCCTGGTCGCGGCGCTGATGGAATTCTGAACCACCTCCTCGGCCAATGATCCGGTTACCGGCTGAAGTGTCCCGATACACCCCCTCAGCTGGCCGCCCTTCTTGATGCTCACAAAAACCCCCGCCCTGTCCGCTTTCCCGTTATCATCGGCTGGGACGAACTTCACCCCGTGCCTTACGATGGACTCTATGGCTCTTCGAGCCAACAGAACCAGAGGGTGAAAGTCCCCCCCCTCCCCCTTTTCCATCACTTTCTCCTTCTAGTGACATAATAGGTCATATTCAAGAGGCTGTCCCTCACATTCCCCCCTGGAAGTCCTTTGAGACACTCTCTGGCCCTTTTGGCGTACTGATCGGCAACCTCCCTGGTTTTGCCGATGGTCCCCACTTCCTCCATCTGCGACAGGATCCATTTGAAATCGGCCGTGTCCGGTGAATCCTTGAGAAATATATCGGCCACCCGCCTCCTTCTGTTTCCATCCAGATCCTCCATGAGAAGGATGATCGGCAGGGTAACCTTACCTTCCAGAAAATCCTTTCCGATGGCCTTGCCCAGTTCCCCAAGGTCGGCGGAGTAATCCAGGATATCATCGATGATCTGGAAACTGAAACCGAGGTTAGTTCCGTAGTGGCGGAGGGCCTCGACCTTGTCACCGTTGAAACCAGCAAGGTAGCCGGCGGCTGTGCAGGAGGCTGAGATAAGGCTGGCGGTCTTTCCGTCGACGACTTCCAGATACTCCTCCTTGCTGGTTGCGGTGGAGAAGGAGCGGAGCAGCTGGAGGACCTCACCCCTTGCCATGGAGGTCGTCGCCCGGGAGAGGTTATCCAGAATAGGGAGGTGGCCTATCTCCACCAGAAGCGAGAAGGCCCGGGAATAGAGATAGTCGCCCGAGAGGACGCTGGGTTCGGCCCCCCACAGCCGGTAGGCGACCCTGTTGCCGCGCCGCATGTCTGATTGATCCACCACATCATCGTGAAGGAGGGTCGCTGTGTGGATGAACTCCACAGAGACCGCCAGCCGGAAAACATCCTCATCCAGCGGTTGTTCTCGAAAGGATGCAATAAGAAGAACCAGGAGGGGACGAAACCGCTTTCCCCCACCGTCGAGGAGGTGCTCGAATATCCTGTCAATAACCGAAACATCAGTCTTGAGAAAACTGCGAAAATATCCTTCCAGGTCGACGCAGTGCTTCCAAACAGGTTCCCGAATAGCCTCAAGGGAAATGCGGGGACTGTTCTCAGCCATTGCTTATTCCTCGGGCGCCGTTTCCAATTCCTCGCCCATGAGATAGGCATGCATGGCCCGGGAGGCTGTGCGCCCATCGCCCATGGCGAGGATGACGGTGGCGGCACCACGGACGATATCGCCGCCCGCGTAAACACCCGGGATGCTGGTCACGCCGGTCTCCTCGTCAACAACCACATAACCCCATTTGTTCAGTTCCAGGCCTGGGGTCGCGTTTGTGAGAAGAGGATTAGCCCCGGTCCCAACGGAAACGATGACCGCATCAACGTCGAGGGTGAACTCTGACCCCTTTACCGGAACAGGCCTGCGGCGGCCCGAATCATCAGGCTCCCCCAGTTCCATTCGGATACACTCCATGCCGACAACCGAACCCTCGTCGTCGCCCAACATGCGGACAGGATTGGTGAGAAAGTGAAATTCGATCCCTTCCTCCTCCGCGTGGTGGATCTCCTCGATCCGGGCTGGCATCTCGGTTCTCGACCGTCGGTAGACCACTATGGATTCGGCTCCCAGTCTCAAAGCGGTCCTGGCTGAGTCCATGGCCACATTACCCCCACCGATGGTGGCAACACGGGAGACCCTCTTGATAGGGGTGTCGAATCTCGGAAAATCGTAGGCCGTCATGAGGTTGGAACGGGTCAGGTATTCGTTGGCGGAGTAAACTCCGTTGAGATTCTCCCCAGGGATGCCCATAAACCAGGGAAGCCCGGCCCCCACCCCCAGGAACACCACATCGTAACCCATCTCCTCCATGAGATCCCGGATGGTGAAGGTCTTTCCTATAACAACATTGTTCTCTATTCTGACACCGGCTTTTGCGAGGTTGCTGATCTCGTATTCCACGATCTCGTTCGGAAGCCTGAACTCCGGGATACCATACACCAGGACCCCCCCCGGCTTGTGCAGGGCCTCGAATATTGTGACCTCATGCCCCTTGACGATGAGGTCCCCGGCCACGGTCAAGCCGGCAGGGCCGGCCCCTACGATCGCCACCTTTTTGCCGGTCGGTGGCGCCACTTCGAGGGCCTTTTTCTCCTTCTGCTCCATCTCCCAGTCGGCAGCGAAACGTTCCAGTCTGCCGATAGCCACAGGTTCCTCCTTGACCCCGATCACACACAGGATCTCACACTGATCCTCCTGTGGGCACACCCTGCCGCAGACCGCGGGAAGGGCGTTACTCTCCTTGAGGATACTGATGGAACTGGAGAAATCACCATCCTCAATCGCCTTGATGAAACCTGGGATATCGATCCCAACAGGGCAGCCGGCGACGCACCTTGGCTTTTTGCACTGTATGCAGCGGGAAGCCTCGATCATGGCCGCTTCGGCGGAATATCCGTAGGGGACCTCTTTGAAGTTGCCCTTTCTTTCCTCCGGTGACTGTTCCGGCATGGGCTGGCGGGGTATCTTTTCCTTTTTCTCAGTCATGGCATCCCTTCTCTATGCGCCTACATATGTTAACGCTTCGATGGCTTCGCGTTCCTCCTTGAGGTACATCCTCTGGCGGAGCCTTAATTCACCGAAATCGACCAGATGCCCGTCGAAATCAGGCCCGTCGACGCAGACGAACTTGGTCTCATCTCCCACGGTAACCCGACAGGCCCCGCACATTCCGGTGCCGTCAACCATGATGGGATTGAGGCTCACCATGGTCTTGATTCCATAAGGTTTAGTCAGCTTGCAGACCGCGTCCATCATGGGGACAGGGCCGATAGCGATGACCTGATCGATGGGCTCTCCCTTCTTGATGAGACCCTCCAGGACAGTGGTTACGAATCCTTTCTGGCCATAGCTCCCGTCGTCCGTGCAGACGAGCACTTCCGTGCTTGCCCTCTTCATCTCCTCTTCCATGATGAGGAGGTCCCGGGTCCGGGCTCCCAGGATGGAAACCACACGGCTTCCCGCTTCCTTCAACCCTCTGGCAACCGGATGAACAGGAGCGACTCCGATGCCACCACCGACACAGACCACCAACCCGAATTTCTCGATGTGGCTGGGAATACCCAGGGGGCCAACGAGGTCGTCGATGACGTCTCCGGCAGACAGTCCGCCGAGCACCATGGTGCTTTTGCCCACCTCCTGGTACACCAGGGTTATGGTTCCCGCAGCCGGATCGGAGTCGGCAATGGTAAGGGGGATCCTTTCGCCGATCTCTCCATAACGGAGAATGATAAACTGGCCCGGAAGGGCCTTGGCTGCCACGTACGGCGCCTCCACGACCATGGAATGAACGTCGTGCGCCAGGCTTACCTTTTCCTTGATCTTAAACACCCTGTCCTCTCCTCTCTTGACCTGCCGGACAGACCCGACTCTTCTCTGAACCCTGAGTCCGCCCGGATTGACCTGATTCTTGCCGCATTTGCTTTCTCGCGGAAGACCGGAACACCGAAAGATTATTCGGGTGTCGCTGCCACGCTTCCGGCGGAAACAGGCTTGGTCCCTCTTCCTGCCGCCAACCGGAAATCTCACTCGGCACCCCCGGTTTCGGGCCATTATCCGACCCGGCGGGGAAGGTGACGAGTTCTCAAAAGAACATAAACATTACCATGAATTTTATCCGTGTGCGAGTCCCAAGGAGCCTGTCCTCTTATTGCATGATCCACTGAGAGACCCTCTGACAGGCTCCCGGGACCTGGCTCCAGAAATCCAGGGTCAGTGGTCCAGGGTCTCGACCAACCACCCCTCCTCCTCTTCGCCCAGTCGCTCCATTGCGGAAAATCCCCTTCACCTGCCCCTTCCACCCCCTCGGTTGACGGTTCATCCCGCCGCGTGTACCTTGGTATCCATGAAGATCCGAACCGCGGACCTCTACGATCAGGCTTTTACACCATCACAGATCCCGAACCCGACCTACCCGCAGGTGGCTGTTTTTGGTCGGTCGAATGTGGGAAAGTCATCCCTGCTGGCGACTCTGATGGGACGCAAAAAACTGGTCAAGGTCAGCTCCCGGCCCGGAAAGACCAGGGCTATTTTCTACTATCTTGTCAACGATCAAATTCTCCTCGTGGACCTGCCAGGATACGGATTTTCACGCGCCCCGAAATCAATGGCCTCCCAGTGGCAGAAGCTGGTGGAGGCCTATCTCGACACCGGGCCCGGGCCGAGCCTCGCCCTTCATCTCATCGATATCCGCCATCCCCCCACCAGGGAAGACGTCACCGTCCATGCGATCATCCAGGACAGGGGCATTCCCGACATCACTGTCGCCACCAAGGCAGACAAGCTTTCCCGCTCTGCCCGGCTTCGGTCACTGGAGGTTATCAGCAGGGACCTTAAGGAACCCCGGGACAGGATCATCCCTGCCTCCGCCAAAGACGTCCGGATACCCATAAACGACCTTTGGGCCCGGATCATCGACGAGATCGGGGAAAGGTCCCGAACCGCATCGAGTTCCTGATTCCCCGTTCCCTGCTATTGGCCTCCGGCCCGAACGTGTCTTTCTCCGACATCCGTCTGTAAAAAAAACGGGCCCTTTGGCCCGTTTTTTCTGCTGGGTTCAATGAATCCTTGCCTAGTTTTTTATGGTTTCCGGCGTCTGGTCCGCTACCGTGTCTCCCGACCGCCGGTAGGAACGAGGCTTGTGACAGCCCACCATGCACTTCCCGCCATCCTCCAGGGGATAGTACGTCATGGTAAAGCAGAAAACCCCCTGACAGTTGTATTCCCTGATGAGGCTGGCCGGCTGTGAGGACCCGTGAGGGTTGTGGCAGACCGAACATGACCGGGCTTTGCCCCGCTTGACAATACCGTATTTATTGGGCACCAGGGCCCCCTGGACATGCAGGCTGTGCAGGTTCCTGGAGCCGTCCCTGAAATTGGTCGCTTCCACATCGACCTCGTCGGTGATCAGGGATGCATCGTGGCACTGAAAACACAGTTCGTACATTTCCTCGCTGAACCCGTCAGGGAACCTTTCGTTGTTGTAGGCCGCCATCAGCAGTTTTGGCCGGCCGGCCGCATGGGGGAGATGGCAATCCGTGCATTCGCCATCGGACAGCGCGGTGTGCATCTGCTTATCCAGGGCGCCGAGGATCTCGTGGCACTCGCCGCACAGGGATCTCTGATCGGCGAGGAGCAGCGAGCCTGCTTCCGACTCATGAGGGCTGTGGCAGTCCGTGCAGCTTCCCTCGGAGACCGCCTCGTGCACAACTTTTTCGCCATCGACCATGCTGTCGTGGCACTCCTGACAGAGCTCAGCTGCCGGAGTGCTAAGGAGCTTCTTTTCCGGTGCGCTGTGCGGATCGTGGCAGGCCCCACATCCGTCCTCCTCGATGATGGAGTGCACCTTTCCCTCCTGCGCCGGTTCATCGTGGCAGTCGGCGCACAGGGCCGGCGAGGGAGTGTGGAGAAGCTTCGCATTCACCGAAGCGTGCGGACTGTGGCAGTCAGTGCAGCCGCCGGCCACTGCAGCCTCATGCTGAACCGGTCCGGACATCACGTCATCGTGACAGCCAACGCACAGATCGGCAACCGGCTCGATCAGGAATTTGTGATCGGCGGTCCCGTGTGGATCGTGACAGGCCAGACAGCCGTCATCCTCGATGATCGAATGAACTTTCGAATCCCCGGAGGGCTCGTCGTGGCACTGGTAACAGAGGGCAGGACCTTCCTCGGCGAGCATGAGCTTCTCGCTGTCGCCATGGTCCTCGTGGCATGAGGAGCAGTCATCCTCCTCGAAGGGGGGATGGAGGTTCTCCCGCCCTTTGGCGGACTCGAACCACTCGTCGTGGCACTCGGCGCAATCCGGCTGAGCCATAACAGATGAGGGAACCATTATCACCAGTGTCGTTAAGGCAGCGAAAAAAAGGAGGGTATTTATTCTTTCCAATTCAACAGGCCTTTCAATGGAATTTTCGGAGCGCCGATATTTAACAGGAGAGATGGAACATGTCAACACGAAGGTTGCCGGGGAAAGCCCCCTTCCGAGGTTGGCTCGGACGGCCCCGGATCGTTTCCGCCTTGTGCGTCATTTGACCCGTGCTGGCCGTTCAAATCCCCCAGAAACCCCAGAAAATGATCCTCTCATGGCTTCTCACTGCCTGGTTCTGCTCGAACCGTGCCAATGATAACCTGACCGACGCCTCTTTCCCGGAGGGTTTCCAGGAGCGAAACGATGCTCTGGATCGAGGCCTGGCGGTCTGAACGCACCTCGAAGGGCGAGGTGACCAGGGCTTTTCCTGGCCCGGAAAGATAATTCCCAAACCCGGAAAGGGTCCATTTCGCACCCTCGAAAACAAGGGAACCGTCGGACCTCACATAGATGACCTTGACGCCCTCCGAGGGGACGGTGTGGGTCTTTTCCGTCATCGGAAGCTGAACCTCAATACCCTCCTGCATCACGAACCGGGAGGTCAGCATAAAGAAGATGAGGAGCAGAAAGACGATGTCGATCAGGGGGGTGATCGCCAGTTCCAGGGCCCTGCGCCTGCGCGGCCTGGTTCGCTCAGTCTCCAACCACATCCGTCAGCTCCGCTGCCAATCGGGAGAGCTGGCCCTCGACCCACTCGATCCGCCCCTGGAAAAGATTGTGGAAAAGCAGACAGGGAATAGCCACCGTCAGACCAGCCGCGGTGGTCAGAAGCGCCTCCCAAATACCGCCGGCGAGGAGTCCGGCGCTGACATTCGCCCCATGGGCCTCGATCTGCATGAACGCCCGGATCATTCCGACAACTGTGCCAAGCAGACCCAGAAGAGGCGTTATTGACGCTATGGTGGCCAATCCGCGAAGGGACTCCTCCATCCGGCGGACAAGACCATCACCGGCCAGGTAAAGGGCCTTTTTCAACCCACCACCCTCCACCCTGCCAGCGCTCACGATGGCCTCCTGAAGGACGAACGCTCCGGCGGATTGATCCCCGGCCAACATGTTTTTCGCCTCTGCCAGATCCCCCGCCTCCAGAGCCCTGCTCACCTCCCCGGTAAGAGTGAAATCGTCCAGCTTCAGCTTTCGATAGACATACAGGCGCTCGATGATCAGCGCCAAACCGATCACGGAGCAGATGAGGATGGGGATCATAAGAAATCCCCCTCGGGTGAGAAACTCCAGCCAGGTATTCATCATCCACAACCCCTTGCCGACTTTATGGCTGCATGGATATATCCAGAGGCCGATCCGGTTTTATACCGCAATATCCGGCCCCCTCAATCGACTGCGGCAGCCCGCTTGAGCCCTCTGTCGGGCAGGATCAAACAGGAATATAATTGTCTGCTTTGGAAACCATGCCGGCCCTCTGTTGATCATTCTCCTGATCAGCCTGCGTCAGGCAGCAGACATCGTAAGCTCCAACGACCCCCTCCAGGGCTTGATAAAAAAACCGCCATCAATTATAGATCATGTGGGCCGAAGGATTCCCCCCCATCATCGTTGGGAGCTTCCAGAGATATTCTACCGAAAACCACCTGCATGGGAAAGGTCGCAGCTGTGAAAAAGACAAAACTTCTTCTGGTCCACGACGTGGAGCTCTTTCTGGATCTGCAGAAAAGCTTCCTGAACCGGGAGACCTTCGAGATCTTTACCGCCCGCTCTGGACCTGAAGCCCTCGAGAAGATCCAGCAGAATACCCCCGACCTTGTCATTCTCGACCTTTTTATGCCTGGCATGGACGGCGACGATGTGTGCCGCGAGATCAAACGCAACCCCCTTACCAGGGATATCCCGGTAGTGATGACCACCTCGGAAGGGGCCGAGGACTCTAAAAACCGTTGCCTTCAGGCAGGCTGCGACGGCTTTTTACCCAAGCCCCTGAAGCGGGCCGCCCTGCTCCATATCATCGAGGAAGCCCTTAACCTCGCTAAAAGAAATTACCCCCGGGTTCCCACACACCTTCCGTGCACCGTCGTGAGAGGGGAAGGCCACCTGGAGACCTGGATCCACTCCATCGCCATCGGCGGGGCCTTCATCGAGTTCTCTCCCCCGCCGGAGAAAGGCGATGAGCTGGAACTCATCTTCACCCTCCCTCAACAGGAACATCCCATCAGGACAAAAGCCGTTGTCCGGTGGAAGGGGAGGATTCACATCGACAGCCCTCAGGGAGCGGGCGTGGAGTTCCTGTCCATAAGTGGAGAGGAGCGGGGAATGATCAACACCTACGTGGAAACCAAAGCGAGAATAATGGGCCGTTTGGCGTAAAAGCAGGGCCCCGCATCTGTGGGGCCCTCGTCCTGGTTCAAGTGGCAGGATTTATCACTTTTCAGGCCTTCCCCTTTTTACCTTCAGCCTTAACCCTTATCTCGACTCCCCTCGCAAAGCACTGGACGATATCCGGACCGTAACGGTCTCCCGTCTGGACCTGTGCCCGGTAACGACACCCACCGGCGCACTCCTCAAGGAAATCGCAGTCGCACGTGAGATCCTCCAGGGGTATCTGCCAGACGCCCTGCCAGGCGGCCGCGAGATCCCGGTCCGCCCTGCCGGAAGCCTCGGGGAGATAGAACCCGCACTTGGCCGCCGTCGCGTCGGGAAACACCGTCATCAGATGGGCGCCACAGGACAGGCCATCCGATCCACCGTGGTATCCACCGCCAAAGGCAAAACGCAGCCGATCACTCATGGCACGGACCAGATCCTGGTCCTCGCTCTCCTTTTCCTGCCACCTGCCGGCCGAGCACGGCACATCGATACCCCATTCCTCAACACCGAGACCGACCAGATGTTTCGACATCCGGTGGAATTCGCCCAGATTGGCGCTGTGGACCATGGTGGCGACCCCCACCTTGATACCTGAGGCAATAAGCGCCTCGATCCCCGCCAGGGCCCTGGAAAAGGACCCGGGGCCGCGAAGGGAGTCGTGGCTGTGTCCCCACCCATCCAGAGACACCTGCACCTGGTCAAAGGTCGACAGGGACCTGGCGGTTTCGGCATCGACCCCTTCACCGTGGGTGAGGAGGACCTTTCTCAGGGTCCGGTTATCCAGGACCTGGAGCAGATCCTCAAACCGGGGATGGCAAAGGGGCTCACCGCCTGATACCATGACCTTGAGCCCCTGCATCCTCTCGAACTGATCCAGGATCCTTGCGAAGGTGTCCGACAGCATATCTCTCTTCGACGGCCGTCCCTGGTAGCAGTGACGGCAGGCTTTGTCGCATCTCCCGGTAATCTGGATCTCCATGTACCTGAGGGAGGGCCGTGGAGCTTTCCCCGGAATGTAGACCGGATTCCGACGGGGCCCATTCTGCAGGAGCCCTTCTCCACGAAGCAGCGAGACGGCCTCCACATCAAATCTGCCGTCCGCGTCCAGGGCAAGGACCCTGCCGAAGGCCTCTTCGTCGACCACAAACAGCTCATCCTCGGCCGCATCGTAGATAACCGGCTCCTCGAGATGCTTCAGGTAGCAGTGATCTTTAAGGACACCCATGCATTTTCCTCAAGCCCGTTCATCGGTTTTGGATCCAAAAGCCAAAGCAGAAAGGCGTGGAGCACCTCTCGAGCCCTGCAGGTTATTGTAAAGCTTCCAGACTCAAGATCCCGCAACCCAGACCCGGACCCTGGACCCTAAAAAACAGCCCGACACCGCTCCATTGGATTTTCCCTTAACCTCCTTGCCTTGACATCAGAACAGGTTTAACATTTCAGGGGAAAGGAGAAAAGACTATCTCTATTCTGCACGGAAAGACCTCCGGCCTGAAGCCCAACCAGATCCGCCGCCTTCAAAAATTGACCCGGGCCAAGCCCATGGCAAAGGAGATCGTTCCGGTCGAAACCGCCAAACAGCTGGCCTCCCTCTCCCGGGAGACGAAGAGACAGCTGGGCCTTCTTGTTGACCGCCGCGGGATCATCAATTTCGTGCTCGTCGGTGACAGAAAGAGCATCTTTATCCCGGACCTGACGAAGTATCGATTCAGCCCCGGCCACCTGAGGGGGCTGAGGCTGATCCACACCCATCTGGATCCATCCGGTCTGACCCGGGAGGACCTGACGGACCTCATCCTGGTACGTCTGGATCTCATCGTCGCCCTCGAGGTCTCCCCGGAGGGACAGCCGGGACGAACCCACCTTGGCTATCTTCTTCCCTCGGGAGGATCGCGCTGGACCCTGGAAACCTTCCCTGGGCCCTACGCTTTGCCACAGGACCCCCAGTTTATCATTACCCAGGCCGAAGAGGACCTGAGATCGAGGGTCAGCGGCAGGGTAACCGAGGGGGTCACCCGGTCCCTCCTGGTCGGGTGGTCGGGGGCTTCCCTTGCCCTGGCGGAGGAATCCATGGAAGAGCTCAAGGAGCTGGCCCGGACAGCGGGGATTGAGGTCACCGATTGTGTGATCCAGCCCCGAACCAACCCGGATCCCAGGACCATTATCGGAAAGGGAAAGCTGAACGAGGTCGCCATTCTCGCACTTGATCAGGGAGCAGACACCCTTCTGTTCAACACCGAGCTCTCCCCTTCCCAGTTAAGGGCCATTACGGAGGCCACCGAGCTGAAGGTCATCGACCGGACCATGCTCATTCTCGACATCTTTGCCCAGCATGCGAAGAGCAGCGGTGGAAAGATTCAGGTGGAGCTGGCACAGTTGAGGTACCTCCTTCCGCATCTGGTTGGCAAAGGAACGGCCCTTTCTCGGCTGGCCGGGGGCATCGGCACCCGGGGCCCAGGGGAGACCAAGCTTGAGGTGGACCGGCGTCGCATCCGACAGCGCATCCAGACCCTGGAAAGAAGCCTGTCCAAACTACGCAAGGGGCGGGCAACGAGAAGACGGAAGCGCGGAGAGAGCGAAAGGCCCATCGTTTCCATTGTGGGCTACACAAATGTAGGCAAGAGCACCCTGCTCAACAGTCTGACGCAAAGCTCGGAGATCGCTGAAAACATGCTGTTTGCCACCCTGGACCCGGTCAGCCGCCGGCTCTCCACCCGGGAGGGGCATCTGTGTGTCCTCACCGACACGGTGGGCCTGATCCACGACCTGCCACCAGAGCTCCAGAGGGCATTTGCCGCTACCTTTGAGGAGATCGGCGATGCCGACATGATCCTTCACCTGGCAGATTGCTCTCACCCTAACTGCGCCGACCAGATCAGCACGGTTGAGGAGATCATATACTCTATGGGCCTGTCCGGCATCCCCAGGATGTTGGTCCTCAACAAGTCAGACCTGATGGATTCCGAAACCCTTGCCAACCTCAAACACCGCTTCCGGGCCCTGGCTATCAGCGCCATTGACCGGACCACCCTGGAACCGCTGGTGGAGGAACTGAAGAACAGGCTGGCGGTTCTTCCGGGCAGCGGACAGATGGAACCGGAGAAGGGGAGAGAGGAAAGATAGGAATTAATCGCACTCCAGTTTCCAGTTTTCCCTTTTCAATTCCAAAACAAAAGGAGCTTCCATGCCCTACGTTAACATCCGTATCACCCGAGAAGGAGCGAGTCGTGAACAGAAGGCCGAGCTTATTCGCGGCGTCACAGAACTCCTCAGAGACGTTCTCGGCAAGAATCCCGCAACCACTGTGGTGGTCATCGATGAGGTTGACACGGACAACTGGGGGATAGGCGGAAAGACGGTTACGGAGAGAAGGAAAAGGGGGGAATGATGAAGGCGGTGGAGAGGGACTGAATCCAACACTAAATCAAAAATCCAATCTCCATTTTCTATTCTCCATTTTCCATTCTCTATTCCCCTCTTCCATCCCTGTTGACTCTTGTTGTCCGATCTGTTAGTCATTCAGCTTCCGTAAAACCGATATGCGTGGACTGAAGAGATATTAAGTCCGCTGCATGAAAGGAGTGCATCATGGCGGATCTGAAGGGTCTTGAGAAGAAAACGGTGGCCCAGCTGAAGGAGATGGCCAAAGAGCTGGGGATCACGGGTCTATCAAGCATGAAAAAGGCCGACCTCGTCAAGGCCGTGGCTGAAGCCGCACCGGCACCTGAAGAGGAAACCGTCACCAAGCCGGTGGCGGAGGTTGCGCCCGAACCGGAAGCCGAGGCCGCCCCCGAACCGGAAGCCGAGGCCGCCCCCGAACCGGAAGCCGAGGCCCCGCCCGAACCGGAAGCCGAGGCCCCGCCCGAACCGGAAGCCGAGGCCGCCCCCGAACCGGAAGCCGAGGCCGCGCCCGAACCGGAAGCCGAGGCCCCGCGGGAACCGGCGCCGGAGCCCACGCCAGCCAGGGAGAAACCTCCCACCAAACTTCAGATCAGATTGCGGGAGAAATATGATCTAGATTCTCTCAAAACCGAGAAGAGGGCGTTGAAAGGACAGATTGCCGAGGCTGTGGCCGCAAAAGAGAAGGCCAGGGTCAAGGACCTGCGGAAAAGGAAGAAGGAGTTGCGGAGAATTCTGAATAAAGCGTCTTAGAAAAAACCCAAAAATTCCAGATTCAAAATTCCGAGCTGAATAATCAAGCCCCTGATCAGGGGCTTGATCGTTCAGCTCTTCATATTCACAAACTGGAGAGGGATCTCGAGGTCCTCTTCCTTGAGCATGGCGATCACCGATTGGAGGTCGTCTATTTTTTTCCCTGTCACCCTCACCTGATCGTCCTGAATAGCGGCCTGGACTTTGAGTCTGGCACCTTTGATCAGCTTGACGATGCTGCGGCCCACCTCTTTGTCGATTCCCTGCTTGAGCCCACCCTCGCACCTTAGATATCCCTGCGAGGTCCCCTCAGGCTCTGAGAAAAACAGGGCCCTGGTGTCTATGTTCCGTCGGACGGAGTGGGAGATGAGAATGTCCTGGATCGCCTTGAGCTTCATTTTATCCTCCGCCACTACCTTCAATTTGCCTTCCTTGCGATCCAGTACGACTTCGGTATGGGACTGGCGCAGATCGTATCGGGTCTGAATCTCTTTTCGCGCATTGTTGACGGCATTGTCCACTTCCTGCATGTCCACACGGTTTACGATATCGAAAGATGCCACAAGTATTTCCTCCTCGATCGGTTAATCGGTTGGACCCTGCTCCTCAGAATCGCAAAAATAATATCAACCGCGATTCTGGGAGCGAGATTCCCCGACAGGCTCCCAGCCCTTTAATCCTTTCCACCTTCCACTCAGCCCGCCGGGCGCCCCCTCTCCCCGCCCCCGTGGCATGTTTCGCCCCTCTCGCCTTCAGGATTCCTCTCTCCTCACCGCTTCAACAACCCCTGACATCAGACCCGGAATCCGGCCTTCGATCTCCCCCCAGGACGCGAGCGGCGGAAGGGCTTGCTGTCCCGTCAGACGCGACAGGGCGATCTCCACCGCCCGTGAAAATGTGTGGACAGCTTTTTTTTCCGAGGCCTCATCATAGGTGAGGCCGTTGGCCAGAGCATCACCCCTGTAGAGAGGGATCATCTCCAGTGCTCTTTCCACGTAGCTGTGGGGGATATCCTCTCTCCAGCCGCCGGATGGTTCTGTCTCCCGGAGCAGGGATTCGGCCACCTCCACCGCCATCCGGTTCAATCCCCGACTGGAATCATCCGGTGAAAGCTCCTGGTGTTTGTGGCTGTAGTTGTCACATAGAGCCGCCTGGCACATATCGTTGGGACTCACAGTCCGGGTGACCGCGGCCAGGAGGCCCACCTCCAACCCCCAATCCCTGGGAACCGGGACACGGGCACCCAACTCACAGGTCAGAGCGAACTCGCCCGCCAGAGGATACCTCATGGACCCTATAATTTTCAGGATTCCGGCCTGAGCCTCGGCACCCAAGACATCCACCAGAGGCCAGACAAGCAGCCGGGTGACCCTCCCTGCAAGGGACCCCTGGGAAATCCTGGGATAGTACCCCTTACAGAAGGAGTAATTCAGATCCGTATGGACAAGGGGCAGGAGAAGCCTGAGGGGGATCTCCCTCGTGTAGCTGACGATATCGGCATCGTGCAGAGCCAGGGAGTGAATACCTCCCCTGCCCAGGACATAACCCAAAGCGATCCATACGTCCCTTCCCTTCCCCGGCATGCCGATGTCCAAAGCCTGTCCCAAGTCGCTGAAAAGCCCGGCAAGTTCAGGCCCCTCGGGCCAGATGACCGTGGCGGCTGAGGATTGATTTTCCATCAGCCATTGGGCCCTGCTGTAGTCTTTCCGGTCGGCCCGCCCCAGGACCAGGATAACCTCAGACAGATAGGTCGCCCCCTCCAGCTGCTCGAGGATGCCGCCCAGCGCCGGGCCATCCATCTCTGACGCCAGGGCCGGAATCACCAGGGCCAAAGGGCGGTCTCCGGAAAACCGCTCAAGATCCTTTTCAAGGGCAGCGATATCAACACCCGGGAGGCGGTGCACAGTCGCGACACCGCCTGCCTGCATAAAGTCACCCATTTCGATCTCCTGGAAGTGCGGGTTGTCTTGTATCAGCCGCCCGGACACCTGGCGAGGGACCGCCCCGCTCCGGTCGGCACAGGACCAACCTCAGGGACCGAATCGGGCGTCAATGGTCCGGTCTCCCAGGGTGATCTGGATGGGCCTGTCGAGAGCGAAATCCTCGGGGAGGATCAGGTGCCCCTTGTAGATATTGCCTCGTATCTCCGTGACACACAGGAGCGGCCGCCATGCCGTCTGGCCTTGCCTCATCACCAGCATATTGCAGAGTTCACGGGGTTCCCTGGTGTGGATATCCATCAGAATGACCGGGTTGGTGATCCCGCACTCTCCGTGGATGCGCTCCTCAAATTTCCTCTCATACTGGAAGACGGCCGATACAATGCAGGAGGATGCGTCCCGGGCACTGACCCAGAAGGAGCTGCGGGCTTCAGCGGGTGTGAGCCACACCATAACCAGCAGGAGGACTGCCAAAGATATGCCTTTTGTGAGCCTTGGCCGTCCAGATAGCGGGGGATTCTTCACATTTTTATAGTATCTCACATCAATACCCCTTTCAACACCAGGGGAATCAATGGACTGTTTTCCATCACAGGATCTTGTTCAGGGGGTATTCGATGATCCCCTCCGCACCGTTCTCCATAAGTTTAGGAATGAGCTCTCTGACCACCCTCTCGGAGACCACCGATTCCACAGCATACCAATCGCTCTGGTGCAGCCCGGCCACTGTGGGGGCATTGAGGCTGGGCAGGATAGAGACGACCTTCTCCAGGTCGTCCTTGTGGACATTCAATTTGATCCCCACCATTCCCGTTGCTTTCTCGGCACCCTTCAGGAGCAGGGAGATGGTGTCGATCTTCTTTCTTTTGAATGGATCCCTGTAGGCCTCCTTGTTGGCTATGAGGTAGGGCTTTGACTGCATCAGCTCGTGGATGATCTTCAGGCCATGCGCCCTTATGGTGCTGCCCGTTTCGGTGACCTCCACAGCCGCGTCCGCGATCCCCTCGACCACCTTGGCCTCCGTGGTTCCCCAGGAGTAGTCCACCTTGACATCAATTTTCCGTTCCTCGAAATAATGCCTGGTAAAATTCACCAGTTCCGTGGATATCCTCTTTCCCTCCAGGTCCTCGATGGCATCAAAGGGGCTGTTTTTAGGAACAATCAGGACCCATCTCGCCGGCCTTGAACTGGCTTTGGAGTAGGTCAGCTCCTCTACCCAGACGACATCGGAACTGTTCTCCAGTATCCAGTCCCTTCCGGTGATTCCGGCATCAAGGATCCCTTCCTCCACGAAACGGGACATCTCCTGAGCCCTGACCAGTGAAAAAGCCAACTCCTCGTCATCCACAGACGGAAAGTAGTTTCGAGATCCCCGGCTGATTCTCCAACCGGCCTTTCGAAACAGCTCGATGGTGGCATCCTCCAGGCTGCCCTTGGGGATCCCCACCTTTACCCGGTTGTTATTGTTCTGATTCTCCTGTTTATTGCTCATCAGTTGAGTTTCTCCTGTGTTATTCATAGTCCCCTGTTCTTGGTTCTCAGCATTTAGTTCTCAGCTCGGCTTTACACGTTAAACCTGATCTGCAAGATATCCCCCTCCTGAACAGGATAATCCTTTCCTTCCACCCTGAGCTTTCCTGACTCCCGTGCGGCCGCCAGACCTCCGAGTTGAACACACTCATCGAAGGTCAGGACCTCGGCCCTGATAAACCCCCGTTCCATATCGGAGTGGACCTTGCCTGCTGCCCTGGCGGCCGGTGTATCTCTGGGAACCACCCAGCTCCGCACCTCCCTCTCGTTGGCGGTAAAAAAGGTGACCAGATCCAGGAGTTCAAAAACACCGGAGGTGAACCGGTCCCGGGACGAGCCCTCCAGGCCGAGCTCCTCGAGAAACGGGACCCTCTCATCCACGGGAAGCTCCAGCAGCTCCATCTCCACCTGGCCACATACCTCCATAAACCCGATCCCGTCGGCCTGAAACCCTTCCTTTAGCTTCTCGTAGAGGCCTCCTGCTGCACCTTCCTCACCCACATTGATCACCACGAAGAGGGGAAAGTAGGTGAGAAACTGATACCCTGCCAGATCTCGAGCCTCTTCCTTTGTCAGCTCCATGCTTCTGACCGCCTTTCCAGCCTCCAGGTGGCCCCTCACCCGCTTCAGCAGCGCAGCCTCGGGAGAGGAGGTCCTGCCCTCCTTTTGCAGTTTTTCAAGACGATTTTCCACCGGGACCATATCCGTCAGGCAGAACTCCACGTTCAGGGAGGATAGTTCCTCCTCCAGGTCTGGAGCCGGACGACAGTGCGCGGCCAACGGAGCGGTGAACGCCCTGAGGACAACCGCCAGGGCATCCAAACCGGCAGCCCGGTTCACGGTCGACTTGCGAAGACCGCCCCCGTCTTCGGGCCTCAGGTCCCCCAGCTCCACGATATCGAGATGAAGGGGGGAGATCTTTTTCGAACCGAAGATCTCCGCGATCCGGTCAAGGCGGGGATCCTGAAGCTTCAGGGACCGCACCTCCGGACCCGCGTGCCTCCCCACAAGACCTGGTTCCTCGGACAGAAGCGCCAGTATTGTTGTCACTCCGGAGCCTGAATAGCCTGCCAGTCCGACCTTCATGCAACCTTCCCCCAAAGGATTCAGAATTCAGTATTCTGAATTCAGGAATTCCTTCAATTCCGTTTTGCCTGTTGGGCAACCCTTCTCTCTGGATGCTGATCACTGGATACTGACTGCCTAATCCTCTATAGTGCAATGGATAATTAGCACCTTTATCTGCAGGTGACAAGGATGAGGCCATTATGGAGAAGGAGCTTGCCCCCGCATATTTGAAGCTCGGCCGGGAGGAACTGGTGGAGCGCGTCCGCTTCCTGGACGACCTGTCTTCCCCTTGCCGGCTATGTCCCCGAGAGTGCGGGTCCAGGAGAAAGGAGGGGGAGAAGGGTTATTGCCGGACCGGTTTCGATCCTGTGGTCAGCTCCGCCCACGCCCATTTTGGCGAAGAGGCACCGCTGACAGGCACCCGTGGATCAGGAACCATATTTTTTACGAACTGCAACCTCGGCTGCGTCTTCTGTCAGAACTACGACATCAGCCACGAAGGTGCCGGCAGGCGGATCACCGTCGAGGAGCTGGCAAACCTGATGCTCCTCCTTCAGGGCCAGGGATGTCACAACATCAATTTCGTCACTCCCACCCACCAGATCCACGCCATTGTCCAGGCCCTGGTTTCCGCGGCGGAAAGGGGTCTGAAGGTCCCCCTGGTCTATAATACGGGGGGATATGATTCGGTCGACACCCTGCGGCTCCTGGAAGGTATCTTCGACATCTATATGCCCGACCTGAAATTCTCAGATCCCCGGGTTGCCCGCGATCTTGCCGATGCGGACGACTATCCCGAAAAAGCCAGGGAGGCTGTCCGGGAGATGCACCGACAGGTCGGCGATCTCGTCCTGAATGACAGGGGTGTAGCCCTCAGAGGCCTCCTGGTCCGCCACCTGGTCCTCCCCCACGACCTGGCCGGATCCCTTGATACCCTCAGGTTTCTCGCCGAAGAGATCAGCCGGAACACCTATCTGAACATCATGGCCCAGTACCGTCCATGTTATGGAGCAGTCGGAAAACCCCTCATCGGGGACCGCCTTCAGCAGCGTGATTTCACTGCAGTCCTTGCCTTAGCCAGGAAGATAGGGCTCGAGCGCCTTGATTGACCCTTGTTTACCCATGGTTCCAGGCTGTTCTCACCACCCTCATAAGCCTATTCCCCGTTTTCCCTTGATTCTTTCAGAGGCGACATCACAGCTCCATAACCCGTGGTTCTTTTTTTCTGTTTTTTCTTGACATATAAAAAACAACGTTTTATTATTCTGATCACATACGCTACGGGCCTTCGCGCTTTTTTATAAAAAGTGCATAAAAATCAATACAATACAAATTTACAAAACAGTTTTGACAGACCTCACGGTACTGTAGACGCTACTGTAGTTCCTGATGGAAAGTTTGCCCGGGAACCATGGGCTGGGGCACAAGACACAATCCCTTGTGAAAGGAGGTGGGACCCAACTGCATGACCCTGTGACTCCCCGTTGCTTTTAGGCGGGACACAGGTGCGGTGTCCGGTTTTTCAGGACACACTAGCTCGTTGGGTATTCGGGATTCCGCCTCCGGGAGGTCCGGACGGCACCCCGCTACTCGACTCAGTGGCCAATAACAGACTGCGCACAATCAATTGCAACTATGTCGGGCCGCTGATGTAAGGATTAACCGGGAAGGAAAGGGTTCTTCCCCCAGTAACGGAGGTCCCAATGCAAGATAACTTAGGTAACCGATATCGGTTCGTCGGGGCTGCGATTGTCATGCAGCTTTGTCTCGGCGCACTGTACTCCTGGTCCGTTGTCAGGGGCCCCTTGGAGGCTGTGCACGGGTGGGACAAGGCACAGAGCATCGCGCCCTACCGCTATTCAGTGGCGTTTTTCGCCATAGCAATGATCCTCGCCGGTTTCTGGCAGGACAAAAAAGGTCCGAGACTCGTCGGTAGCGTTGGCGGTATCCTCCTGGGGACCGGCTGTATGCTTGCTGCGTTCATGGGCCAAACCCCCGGCGGAATGATCTTCTCCTACGGTATTCTGGGCGGATTGGGCACGGGCTTCGCCTACGTTACCCCCATCGCCACCTGCGTGAAGTGGTTCCCGGACAAACGCGGAATGATCGTCGGATTCGCAGTCCTGGGCTTCGGCGCTGGTTCACTGATCTTCGCGCCCCTTATTGAAAGGCTCCTCGGATCCAATCCTGAGGCGTGGGCTACGACGATCCCGAGAACCTTCATCATCCTGTCGATCACCTTCTACATCTGTGTTATCGGGGCCGCCCAGGTCTACAAGGTTCCCCCCCCTGGCTGGAAGCCTGCCGGATGGGAGCCCCCCACAGTGGCCGGCGCACCCACCAGGGAAGACTATCCGCCTGGTGACATGATTAAGACTTGGCAGTTCTACGCACTGTGGGTCATTTACTTCTTTGGCACCGCTGTCGGTATTACCGCCATCGGCCAGGCCAAGCCGATCCTCGTGGAGCTCTCCAAGGAGGCCGCAGCCATGAGTGGTGGTACCGCCGTCGGCATGTTGGCCTTTTTTAACGGCGTGGGCCGCCTGGTCTGGGGAACCACTTCGGACAAGATCGGCCGGAACATAACCACCGCTTTGATGTACGGTACCTATATAATCAGCTGTCTGTTCTTCGTCAGGAACGCCACCAACTTCTATCAGGTGCTCGTCGGCCTGTGTATCATCGGGTTCGCCTACGGTGGTTATCTCGCCCTGATGCCGTCCTTTACGGCTGACTATTTCGGCGCCAAGAACGTGGGGGCCAACTACGGCATCATCTTCACCGCGTGGGGCGTCTGTGGCTTTACAGTGCCGAAGTACTTCGCCGGCATCATGGTTAAAGCCAAGGCGGCTGGCAACGTGAGTGGCGGATACAACCAGGTCTACATCACCCTGGCCGTTATGTCCGCCATCGGTATCGCCCTCGCTCTCATTGTCAAGAGACCCACCCAGGAGGTAGGTGCAGGTGGAGTAGAGTAGTACCGGATCGGTCCCCAGGGACCGACCATCAGTAAGCTCCAATAAAAAGGGGCGGCTCGTAAAGAGCCGCCCCTTTTCTGGTTCTAT
>JBFFDD010000007.1:0-29710 GCA_041559575.1 bacterium | reverse complement strand
GGTTCTATATGGCGAGCTCATCCAATCACAGTGCTCCGGGGGGAATCATTTGGCGGGGATGACCAAATTACAGGGAGATATCGTATGATAATGGCAGGAGTCGATGTCGGGTTCGGTTTTACCAAAGCTTCCAGCGGGGAAGAATCGGTCCTTTTCAAATCCATCGTCGGGGAGGCCCAGCCCAGGAACCTGGGTGAGGAGTTCTTCAGCGGGGATGGAGTGAACGGTGTCCATCTCACCCTGGACGAACGGTCGTACTTCGTGGGAGATCTCGCGGAATCGGAATCGAGGGTCCGCCAGTTCACCCTCGACCAGGCGCAGATGGTGGCCCACCAGTTCAAGATCCTGGCCCTGTCCGCCTTGAGCAGCATCATGACCAGCCGGGTCCCGGTTAATGTCATCACAGGCCTGCCGGTGGGTTACTACCTGGAGTTCAAGGACCGCCTGGCGGAGGGGCTTAAGGGAGACCATAATCTGGTTCTTCACAGCAGGGGACAGGTGACCGAGACAACCCTGGCCGTCAACCGGGTCAAGGTGATTCCCCAGCCCTACGGGAGCCTGGTCGATTATCTGTTCCGGGACGACGGTACCCTCCTGCGCCAGGATGTCGCCCGACAGAAGATCGGCGTGGTGGATATCGGGTTCAAGACGACCGATTTTACCGTATGCCGGGGGCTCAAGCATTCAGAGAGGGGAAGCCGGACCACCGATACCGGGATGGCCAAGGCTTTCCAGTTCGTGGCCGAGGCCCTCCATGAGATGAGCGGTGTCAATGTGGAGATCTACCGGCTTTTCGAGGCCGTTCGCGAGGGCAGTATCAAGATCCGCGGGGCCGAATACGACATCTCCAAGGTCAAGGACGAGGTCTTCTCGAGGCTGGCCGCGGCGGTGGTCAACGAGATGGAGAGAGTGTGGGTGGACGATTGGGACCTGGACCTGGTCCTGCTGGCGGGGGGCGGCGGTGAGGCCCTCTTTGAGTACATCAAGCCCATGGTCCGTGGTCAGGTCGATCTCCTCCAGACCCGCGACGATCCCCGGATGGCCAACGTCTCCGGTTATGTGAAGTACGGTAAGTATTTCTACGACGCTCCCCCGGAGAGGAGGGAGGAGTGAAAAAAGAAAGTGGAAAGTAGAAAGAGAATTGCCGCGACAGGGCGACAGGGCGACAGGGCGATGGGGCGACGAGGCGAGGTCACGTCGTTCCGACAATGCGAATGGGCCGATCCTTCGTTGAATCGGTTAGTCGGTCAGTCGCAAATTCGAGCGTACTAGTTCTTAGCTTTTTTTGGATTTTGGACTTTGGACTTTGGATTTCCTGTCTGCCGTAGCCTTGGCGAAGGTGGATGGACTATGGGACTTTTTTCTCGGACTTGAAAGGCTGGGATTGAATCGATGAGAGGCAAATTCTTCCTGTTCCTCGCCATCCTTTTCGCCATCGTGGCCGTGGTGGCGTGGTTTTATCCCTTCGACCGGACACCGCCGTCGGTGTCCATCAGTCCGAACCCCGGCACCTATGACGAGGTCGTAAGGGTGGAACTGGCATCTGAGGAAGGAGCCCGCATCTATTTCGCCCCCGGTGAGGGTGAACCCATGCCCTATCTGGGCCCGATTCCCCTGAAGAGGGACACCCGGATCCAATACTACTCGGAGGATCGTGCCGGCAACCGGTCCGAGACCCTGTCCGCGGTCTATAAAATCCGGCTGGACCGGGAACCCCCCGTGACGGTAGCCAAACCGCGGGGCGGCAGATTCCGGCATCCGGTCTCGGTGCGGCTCCAGGCCGAGGAGGGAGCAGTTGTCCGGTACACACTGGACGGTTCGGTACCGGATGACAGCTCTGCCGAATACAGCAAGGCCATTGTTTTAAAGGAGGACACCCATCTCAAGTTCTTCGCGCAGGATCTCGCCGGCAACCGGGAAGAGGTACGAACGGAGAAATACCGGATAAACATCGACACGACAAAGCCGGTTACAGTGGCCGATCCCTCCGGCGGCCTGTTCAACAGGTCCATATCCGTTTCCCTGACGGGCGAGGAGGGGACGACCATCTACTATACCCTCGACGGCAGCAGGCCGGGGAAGGGGTCGAAAAGATACTCGGGGCCCATTACCTTCGAGAGGAGCGGAGTGCTGCGGTTTTTCGCCCTGGATGAGGCGGGGAACCGTGAGGACAGCCGGGAGGAGCGGTACGTCATCGATCGGGAGCCCCCGAGGGTCAACGCCCAGCCAGCCCCAGGGACCTTCGGAAAACCGGTTACGGTATCCCTGTCCTCCTCGGAGAGGGGCGAGATCCGCTATGAGGTAGACGGCCGTGATCCCGGGACATCGTCCCCCGTTTACCGGAAACCCATCAGGGTCGCCCAGGATGCCCAGATAAAATATTTCGCCGTGGATGAGGCGGGCAACAGAAGCCGGACGTTAACCTCACAGTATCTGATCGACACGGAGCCCCCCGGTGTCGTCGCCAGGCCGGCCGGCGGAAGCTACTCAGGAAGGATCCGGGTCAAGCTGGAGACCTCCGAGCCGGCCGACGTCTTCTTCACCATCGACGGTTCCCGACCAACCGAGCGATCGGAGCGGTATCGGGGTCCGGTGAACGTCACCCGTAATCTTGTCCTCTCCTATCTGGCCGTCGACGGAGTGGGGAACCGGAGCGAGGTGGTCAGCCAGAGGTATATCCTGGACAGCGATCCTCCCAGGACGGCTGTCGATCCCGATGGCGGGGTCTTCACCGGGCCCATTGTCGTTACCATGAAAACGGAGGCGGGTGCGGTCACTCACTTCACCATCGACGGGTCCGCGCCCGGCAAAGGGTCCCCCGTCTACTCTGAGCCGATCCGCATCTCGCGGGATACGGTCCTGAGGTTCTTCTCCATCGACGAGTCCGGCAACCGGGAGGACACCCGGGAGGCCCGCTATTCTTTCGATTCCACGCCTCCTTCGACGAAAATTACGCCCCCTTCCGGGGTCTATCGCCGTCCGGTCAGCCTTACACTGAGCTCCGAGAAGGGCGGCAAGATCTTCTTCCGGATGGAGGGTGATGACGGTTTCCAGCCCTACTCAGGCCCCTTCGTCGTCGAAAAGGGGGGGAAGGTGTTTTTCTACTCCGAGGATTCGACGGGGAACCGGGAATCCGTCCAGATGGCCGAATATGTCATCGACAGGGACCCTCCCGAGACAGTGCCCTACCCCGCCCCGGGTGAGTACAATCCCCCCATTACCCTCCGGTTGAGAGCCGAAAAAGGGGCCAAGGTGTTCTTCACCCTGGACGGGTCCGACCCCACGGCGTCGTCTCCGGTCTATACCGACCCCCTCGTATTGAAGGATCACGTCACCGTTAAATTCTTCGCCATGGACGAAGCGGGCAACAGGGAAAAGGTTCGAAGGGCCGACTACCGGGTGGCCAGCGGCCTGTGGCGGGACAACACCAACGGTGTGTTCATCCACCCCAGCGTACTGGATGCCGATTACCTGTGGGTGGGGGGAGAGGAGGGGCTGTTCCGGGTCAACATCGTCAACAAGCGGCGGAAGAACTACACCTCAGCCTCCAGCAACCTGATCAGCAACTCGGTCAGGGCCATTGCGGTGGATCGCCTCGGTTTCAAATGGGTCGGGACCGACAGGGGGGTATCCTATTTCGACGGGAAGAATACCTGGGTGACCTACGATTACGGTGACGGCCTTCCCAGCAACACCATCAACTGCGTGGTCGTTGACAGGAATGAGTTCATCTGGTTCGGTACCGACAGCGGGCTGGCCCGTTTTGACGGCAAAACCTTCAAGGTCTTGACCAGGACGGACGGTCTTCCGGACAACAGCGTCAATTCCCTGGCCATCGATGCCAACGAGATTTTCTGGATCGGTACCGACAAGGGTCTGGCCCGGTATCGGGGGAAGGTCGAGAAGGTCTTCACCGTGAAGGACGGTCTGCCCTCGGACAGGATCCTGGCGGTTGCGGTGGATGGCCAGTGGAATATCTGGGTGGGGACGGAGGCGGACGGCATAGCCCGGTACGACGGCAGGCGCTGGACCAGATTCGGCCCGGATGTGGGTTTCCCGGGCCGCAAGGTTCCGATCATCTCCGTGGACCTCGGCGACAACAAGTGGTTCCACAGCGAGTCGGGTGTCTTCAAGTACGATGGCAGCCGGTTCACAAAGGTCGAGCTGCCGGTGTACCGTTGAGGCCGATGGCCTCAACGGAGTGTCTACAGTCTAGGGTCTGGTTTCTGGATAACGTGGAAAAAACAGGGACTGGTTAGCCAGATATTTATTATGAGAATATCCTGTGTCAACTGCCAAACGGCCTACAACGTGGCCGACGAGAAGATACCCCCGGGAGGGGCGAGGGCAAACTGCCCCGAGTGCGGGCAGGAGATCTTCGTCCCGGGTGTCAAGGACAGCGGATCGTCGCCCCCTCTGTCCGGCAATACGTCCGTGGACTACGGGCAGACAATGGCCTTCGATTTTCAGGAGATCGATCAGAGCAGGAGCGAGGCCTCCCATATCCGGAAAGACGCCTCCGAAAGGGAGCCTTTTTTCGCCGAGGGTTTCAGGTACTCCCTCCGGGAGGCCGTATCGGGGAGGACGTTTTCCATTGACCGTCCCCAGGTGACCATCGGCAGGAGCGGTGTGGACATCAACCTGGATGATCCCGAGGTGTCCCGGAAGCACTGCATCATCCAGGTTTTCGGCGATCATCTTGTGGTCATAGATGATGACAGCACAAACGGCACCTTTGTCGGGGACAGAAAGATCATGATATCGAGACTCCAGTTTGGCGACACCTTCACGGTTGGCAACACGGCCATTGAAGTAATGGCTTACTCAGGGTGAAGGTGGCTATCCGATTGATTTGGATCGGGAAAGAAAGGGAGAAACACTTGAAACGAGATCGCCTGCCGGAGAAGGTTTAGTGCCCGCCGGAAGACCACATCCATCCGGAGGATCCGCCGCCCTGTTCTCTCTGAGGATCAAGGTGGCCCTGTCCTTCTCCCTCCTCCTGGTCATTCTCTCAGGGGTCATCGCCCTTTCCCTGATCCGCTACGAGTGGATCTTCCTGACCGACGAGAGCGAAAAGCGCGTCAGGGCCATCGCGGAGAATCTGGCGGTCAACGCCAGGGATCCCATGCTGACCGCGGACGACCTGCGGTTCGGGCCGGTGACCGAATCGACCATGCTCGACGAGGACGTTCGATATGCCTACCTGGTGGATCACCGGGGGAGGATCATTTACCATTCCGATCCCCTCAGGACCGGTCAGATCCTCGAGGGTGGCCGCATTCCCGCAGGAGACAGAAACACCATCCAGGCCGTCATTCCCATGAACGTCGAAGATGTCCAGATCGGCACCGCGGTGGTCGGTCTGGGTGCCGAGCACATTACCCGGGCGCTCAAGGCCACCCTGAGGGGGCTGCTTCTGCCCCTCCTGGCCGTTACCGGCATTGGTATCGTCGCCATTTTCTTTCTGTCCGGTCTCCATGTCAGGAAGATCGAGGTTCTGGAATCGGCGGTACAGGCGGTGGGGTCCGGTGACCTCCTGGTCCAGGTGGACGTCAGGAGCAGGGATGAGGTCGGGCGGCTCACCAGCCATTTCAATGAGATGGTCCTCCAGATCAACGAGGCACGCAGGGAGCGAGAGGAGAGCTTCCGGGAGACCATCAGCGCTCTTGCCGCCGCCGTCGAGGCAAAGGATGCCTATACGAGGGGTCACTGTGAGAGGGTATCGGCCATCTCGAGTGCCATTGCCCGGCGCATGGGAATGGAGGAGAGGGACCAGAGGGACCTGGAGTTGGCGGCCATCCTTCACGATATCGGCAAGATCGGGATCAAGGGGGGGATCATCGGCAAGAACGGCCCCTTGGCCGTTGATGAGTTGGGGGATATGAAGCGCCATCCGGATATCGGAGCCAGGATATTGGGGGCCATCTCCACGCTGGGAAAGGTGGCCCTCTACGTCAAGCACCACCATGAGCACTTCGACGGGTCCGGATACCCCGACGGCCTGGCGGGCGATGACATACCCCTTGCCTCGAGGATCGTGAACCTGGTCGATGCCTACGACGCCATGACCACCAATAGAAGCTATCGGTCGGCCCTTTCGGGAATTGAAGCCGCCAGAAGGATCATGAAGAACAGCGGTTCACAGTTCGATCCTGAAGTGGTAAAGGTTTTTCTGGAACTGAAGGCCGAGGGTCTAATTGAGGAGATATGCGCCAGGATCGAAAAAGAAACCCAGATGGCAGGCTGATCTGGCTGATACCTGCTGCTCTGATCCTGTCAGGTTGTGCCAGTTTCATGGACAGCTTCTACAGGAAGCCTGAGTGCCGCCGCATCATGTCCATGCACTCCTTCGGCGAACACAAGGCGGTCGTGGAGACCTACCGGGACCTGGAAACCGCCGGCGACAGCTGCAGCGAAGAGGTTCAGAAGACGGTCGCCCTTTCCCGGTCCAAGCTCAACACGGCAGACGATCTGGTACGCAGGGCCTTCCGGCAGATAGACAGGGGCGAACTGCTGGAAGCCAAGGCCAACCTCAACCAGGCCCTCAGGATCTATCCGAGGTATTATTGGGTCAGCAAGCTCCTCAGGGACCTTGACCGCTCGATCCAGCTTCGAGCGGAGAGACTGCAGCGAGAGGCCCAATACCTGGAAGTTCAGGGGGATCTATCAGAGGCCCTGACCCGGATCAAGCAGGCCAATGAGCTTCTGGGCGGGAATGAAGAGCTCAAGGGAGAAGCCAGAAGGCTGGAATTGGCACTTCAGGCCCGTTCGGTGAGGGAAGGCGCCCGCCAGGAACTGGCGAGAGCCAGGCAGTACCTTGATCAGGGCCGCTTCCTTGACGCCGAAAAGGTGTTACAGGAAGGAAAGGCCCGATCTGTGATGCCGGGGATGGTTAGCCGCTTCACCAATGAGATTCGGGCTAAAAGGCAGCTGAGGGGCCGGGAGGCCTACCGTGACGCCCGGGCCTCGGAGGTGGCCGGTGATCTCGATCAGGCCTATTATCACATCGGAGTGGCCCTTGGCCACGGCCCATTGGAAGACCCCCTGCGATCCGATGTCGTCGAGTTTGCCAGACTTCTGGGGATGAAATACTACTCCCAGGGAAAACTCACCCAGGCGCTTTCGGTCTGGAGCCTCGCCCTGAAGAATGATGCCGGCAACGAGAAACTGACGGAGTATGTGGACGAGGTGAGGGCGCGACTGGAGAACCTTAAGAAGATTCAGGAGCAGGAAGGCAATGGCCCAACGAAGCAACCTTGATGACTTCCTCAGGGACGCCAGGTTGATCCTGGAGGAGTACGGCCGGGATTATGCCATCGGCGCTCTGCGTGGCCTGGCGGTGAGGAACATGCTGGAAGTCAGTCTGCCTGATCCTACGGAAGGGTTCTATCCCATCGTCAAGATCCATGCGATGGCATTGAAGGATCTGGAGGACCTGTTTTACGCCTACCTTCAGGACAACGGCTCCGTGGACCGTGAGGATCTCATAGGGAGAATGATCGAGGAGAGGATATGGGAATAAGATCCGGGAGTGGCAGTGGTCGAACATCGTCCCCGATCCTTAAAAGGACCGGGCGCAGAAGGCCTCCGGTGAGGCTCAGGTTCATCCTGCTCCTGGTCGTCGCTGTCGGCTCCCTGAATTTCGTCCCCTCTGCCCGGGACAGGGGGCCGGGGGAAGGGAATCAGTTCAACGAACAGGTGGTGTCGATCGAACTGGATATGGAGTCCATGAGGTCGGAGATCCCGGAATTCGTGACCAGGGAGTTTCGGGTGAAAAAGGGTGACACGCTCTACGGTATCCTCAAGGACCTTGGCGTCCAGGACAGCTCCATAATGGCCCTTGCCTCCAAACGGGTAGAAGGCATCCGTCTTTCCCGTCTCATCGCGGGACGTCCTTACAGGATCATATCCCAGGACGAAAGGGTCCTTGAATACCAGTATGAACCGGATGAAAACAGGCTGGTCAGGGTCGATCTGGGGGGCATGGAGCCGGAGGTCGTGGTCGAGCCCATTCCCTACACGATCAGGACGGTATCCATCAGGGGAACCGTTGAGGACTCGCTCTTCGGGGCCGTTGAGGATATCGGAGAAAGGCCCGCTCTGGCCATGGACCTGGCGGACATATTCGCCTGGCAGATCGACTTTTTCAGGGATCTGAGGAAGGGCGACACGTTCACCATACTGGTGGACAAACTTTACCGTGACGAACGGTTCGTTCGATACGCTCCCATCCAGGCTGCCGCTTTCGTGAACGCGGGACATCGCTATTCGGCATTTCTGTTCGACTCGGACGGCCGCGGCGGAGACTATTACGATGACAGTGGAGAGAGCCTGAGAAAGCAGTTCCTCAAGGCGCCGCTCCGGTTCCGGCGCATCAGCTCCGGGTTTTCCAGGAGACGCCTTCACCCCGTCACCGGCAAAGTCGCGCCACACCTCGGGGTAGATTATGTTGCCCCCATCGGTACCCCCGTGCGGTCCATCGGTGACGGTAAGGTCGTCCTTAAAAGGAAGGACAGTATAAACGGCCGCATCATCAAGGTCCGCCACAACTCGGCCTATTCGAGCGCCTACGCTCATCTGAACTCCTTCGCGTCAAGTGCTCGTAAGGGGGCCTACGTCAAGCAGGGTCAGATCATCGGATACGTCGGCAGATCGGGCCGGGCCACCGGTCCACATCTCCACTTTGCCATGTATCGGAACGGCAGATACGTCGATCCGAGGAGGATCAAGGTTCCCCGGGCCGCTTCACTGCCCAGGGACCTTATGCCGTCCTTTCGAGAGCTTGTGGCCGACAGGATGGCATTGATGACAGGGGAGCGGTCACCGGATTTCATCTCCTTCATGGATGATAAAAAACAGGGTTTGAGCCGTCGATGAAACAGGAGCTGGCTGATCAGATCCACTCACTGGGCAAAGAGAGCCTGGTGGACATTCTCCATTATCTATCCCGGGCGGTTCATGAGCTGACGGGAAATTTCGGGATCCGTTTCTACATGGAGGTCATGAGGGAGGGCTCCCTCGTCTGCCTTTATACCCCCGAGGGTGAGTTGGAACGTAAAGCGGCCAGCATCCCCATACAGCGCAGAGATAACAATATCGTCAAGGCCTATCTGGAATCGAAAACCCTCCCCAACGCCCTTTTAGAACCCGGAAGCGATGACCTGCATAAAGAATGGCACAGCACCCGCAAACTGACCCGATCGGCACTGATCCCCCTGGCCGCCTCTGGAGTCACCATCGGAGTGCTCTGTGTGGACGCTTCGGAAGGGGAAGGGGATGTCCTTGCAGCCAGTGTGCTGGGCGAAGTCCGGGACCTTCTGACAAGCGTGGCCTCGGTTGTAAACAGGGCTCACCAATTCCATCAGCAGATCATGCTCAGCCGGCACCTGGACCGGACCCGAAAGAGGGATGCCGCCAGGATCATCCTTGCCGGCGCCCTGGAGATGGACCTCGCCCTCGACATGACATCGGTTCTCATCCCCGCCGAATCGCCCGTCCCCGAGGTCCTCAAGGAAGAGCGTGGCGGATACATGGAGGTTCTGGCCGCAGCTTCGCGGACCGCGTCCGACCTACAGATCTATGAGACCCTGGAGAGAATCAGTCTGTTGGAGGGAAAGAGCCTCCTGTCGAGGCTGGTTCGGCAGCTGGGGGACCGCCCGGTCCTCGTCTCCGAGACGGTCGACACCCTCTTCTTCGAGGATATCCTCGCTGAGGATTTCGAGAGGTGGGACGTCTTTGACCAGTTGTCGCTGAGAACCCTGCTCATGATCCCCGTCACTGACGGCGCTGGGACCGTCACCTGCCTGGTCAACTACTTCACCAAGCGGCCCCATCGCTACACGTCATTGGAACTGGCCCTGTTGAAAAACCATGCCGAGGCGCTGGGCGAGGGAATCGCCGGGGTCAGTGAGGAGCATCTCGAGATCAGGGTCCTGTCCGAGATCGAGCAGCTCCTGGCCGAGGATACGGAACTCCCGGTTTTCCTCAACAAGGTCGTCTCCAAGGCCGTAGAACTTGTCGGGGCGGATTCCGGCTCCATTGGGCTTGTCAGAGAGATCGATGAACAGCTTTGGGTCATCGTCGACGGTAGCGATGAGAGGGACCTCACAGGAGCTAAATCCAGAGGCTGGCGGAAGGCCCGCATACCCTATCTCAAGGTCGGTGGTGAAGAGCTGCCGATGGACGAGAGGTCCATGACCGGATATGTGGCTCACACCGGTAAACCCTACATGTGCAGCGATACGCGCTCGG
The DNA here is from genome assembly GCA_041559575.1 of bacterium. Classification (GTDB taxonomy): domain Bacteria; phylum BMS3Abin14; class BMS3Abin14; order BMS3Abin14; family BMS3Abin14. The sequence goes on along the minus strand of JBFFDD010000007.1, from coordinate 19,459 downwards.
AGGCGGCCAAGGGCGGGTTTTATAGAAACCTCAGTGAGGATGTCCGGTCGGAACTGGCTGTCCCCATCATGATCAGTGACGCCGTGATCGGAGTGATCAATCTGGACAGCCACCAGGAAAGATATTTCAACGTCGAACACCAGAGGATCCTGCTGCTCATCTCACGGCTTATCGCCCACAGGATCGCCGACCTCATCAAGATCTCCAAGCTTACCCGTAAAGTAGCCAGGCTCCGGAAGGAGGTCGCCTACCGGGACCCGGCGGTCAGTTCCTATCTCCTGGGCAATATCATCGGCAAGAGCGTGGCTGCCCGTAAGTTGGTTGAGAGGCTTGACAAGCTGGCGGTTCCGCTGACCAACTGGCTGGTGAACTGGGACCGGGAGAGCGAACGGGAGGTCGAACTGGGGCTTCCCACCCTCCTGATCACCGGTGAGACCGGGGCGGGCAAGGAATTCGTCTTCAACAACCTCTACTCCCTGCTCAACGAACAGTACCGGGAGGCCGGCGGGCGCAGGGGGGAACTTCCTGTCCGAAAGACCAACATTGCCGCCTATACGGGGGAGTTGACCTACACGGAGCTTTTCGGGCACCGGAAGGGTGCCTACACAGGGGCCCATTCGGACCGGGCAGGCATCCTGGAGGAGGCTGCCGGGGGTGTCGTATTTCTTGATGAGATCGGGGACGCGGACCTCAAAACCCAGGTCCAGCTCCTCCGGTTCCTCGACAGCGGGGAGTTCTTCCGCCTTGGTGACAATCGCGTCTTCCGGAGCAGGGTCGTTTTTGTGGCCGCGACCAACAGGGATCTCACCAGGGAGATCAGAAAGGGGCACTTCCGGGAGGACCTCTATCATCGATTGAGTGAGATCACCCTCAAGATCCCCTCCCTCAGGCAGCGCCGCGAGGACATTCCCGATCTGGCCAGGCATTTTCTCGGCCGCCTGCACTCCAGTTTTTCACGGGGAGGAGAACCTCCCCAATTGACGGAAGGGGCGGCCGAGATCCTTCAGGGCCTGGACTATCCGGGCAATATCAGGCAGCTCGTCAGCATCCTCCAGGGAGCGTTGTTCGAGAGCTCAGAGGGTGTCGTCGGCAAGGAGGAGATCGTCAGATCCCTCGCCCACACGGCCGATGTCATTGAGGAAAAACCAGGGGATGTGGCTCTTCTGTACGGGAACCTGAGACGCGGCGAGGGGGATTTCTGGACTCTCGTTCACGGCCCCTTTACCAACCACGAGTTCACCAGGTCCGATGTGGTGGAGCTTTACAGGATGGCCCTGGCAGAAGGCGGGGGGGTGCGGGAGGCTGCCCAGCTGCTCAGGGCCATACCCGGATCAGGCCGGGACGAATCCAAGGCCCTGACGAGGTTCAGGAATTTCATGTACAAGACGATCGGGGTGAGCAGGGCAAAAGAAACCAGTAACAAGTGACAAGTGGAAAGTGGAAAAGGACAGACGAAAGAATAAGACGAAGACGAAGTAAAAAACGGTGTTATTGCGAGAATAAGATCATAACCCATCCTAAATCTTCCTCCCCCTTCATTATGGAGGTGCCCGTTGAGTAAGGAACAGAAAACAGAAGGCAAGGCCGTCATCCACATCGATTCGAGCGTGGAGAACGGGGCGTACTCCAATGCCGCCAACGTTATCCACTCGCCCCATGAGTTTATCCTCGATTTTGCTCTTTTTCTCCCTGGTGACAGGAGGAAGGTGGTCTCGAGGATCATCACATCGCCGGCGCACGCCAAACAGCTCGCCGAGGCCCTGAATCGGAATGTGGAGAAATATGAGGAAACCTACGGAGTGATCGAGGTGGGCAAAGGCGATATCGAGCCCGATTTCTCCGGACCGGTGAACTAGGAACCGTTTTGCCTGAAGTCGTCGGTATTCAGTAGCGGGTTTTCAGAATAAAGACAGCAGCAAGCATTTTCCGGTTCTGGTTTTTAGCTTGCCCTGCCGTAGCTTTAGCGAAGGCTGGTTCTTCTAGTCTAGACACTAGAATCTAGACACTAGACACGGCTTTTCCCCGTTACCCCGATACTCCGTCACTCCGAAACCCGCATTCCCCCCTTGTCACTTTCCACCCTTCGACAAGCTTCCACCTTCGCTCCTGAAGCTACGGTGGACGAGCAGGGTCTTCGACTTTCCACTACTCTTCACCCATTCTCTATTCTCCATTTTCTATTTTCCACTTGTCACTTTCCACTTTTTTTCTCTCAAAACCGCATGAACTCCTGGCGGGGCCCCTCGCGGCCGATGGTAGTTACGATCCGATTTCCGCCGGCCTGCTTGGCGGTGTACATGGCCTTGTCGGCGGAGTGGATAAACGCCTCCATGTCCGCGTCCATGTCCAGGAGACTCAAACCCACGCTGAATGAGACGGGGAAGGGACATTCCCTCTCCAGTCTCTCCAGGACACGGTTGGTGCTGACCTTTCCCTGGTCCAGGTCGGTCTCCGGCAGGATGATCAGAAACTCATCACCACCGTAGCGAAAGGCGCTGTCCATTCCCTTGCGGATAGACCGCAGCAGGATATCGGCCACCCGGCCAAGGGCCCTGTCCCCAGCCACATGGCCATTGACATCGTTGAACTTCTTGAAGTTGTCGATGTCCAGAAGGGCTATGGTCAGGGGCTTGTCGGTCCTCGCCGACCTTCTCATCTCCTGTTTCAGAGATTCCCTGAGGTAATGCCGGTTGTAAAGACCGGTGACGTGGTCGGTCCTCGACAGGGCCAGCAGTTTTTTAGCGATGCTCGCCTGAAAGATAGCCCTGTCGATATAGACCTCAGCGTTCCAGCGGGCTATGTCCTTGGGGAAGGCATCGAATGCCCCCATCCTGAGCAGGGCGGCCTGGCGGCTGCCCCAACTACCACCGTAGATGGCCACGATGGGGGCGTTGGTTCCACTGTCGCGGTAGTTTCGGAAAAGTATGGGAATATTTCCGTCGTCAAGGTCGGCGTCGATGAAGATGAGGTCCCAGTTGTGGTCACCGAGGGCCTCAATGGCCTCTTTGGAGTTCGAAATGCAGCGATATTCAACACCCCGTTTTTTAAGGTAGGTCAGCAGAACCTCCTCATCACGGCCGCGGCCCATGATGCACAGGGTGTCAATAGCGTCTATGCTTTCGAGGCTGTTATTCATGGTCAGTATGGTTTTAATTCTGCCTTATCATGGCGTGCGCTTGTTCTGTTACATAAATGTATTTAATTTTCCCCCATTTGGCAAGGAAAAAATTGACAAATTCAACAACATTTTCAGTTGGCCGTCGAGGCACTGAGAAGCGGGCGGGGGTGATCTCCCCTTGGGACCCATCCCGGTTGATCCCGGGAATTCAGGCCTTCCTCTGCCCGGCTATGACTTCGATTGTCAGCAGGCTGTCTTTGGCTGGACTAATTGTTAGAACGCCGGTTGGGAGAACGAGCGTGGTATAATCGACCGATGTCCCGAAAAAGCGTTAATAAAGAGGAGTTGGGGAATATCCTCATCGAGAAACTGGTGTCCGGGGGTGACGGCCTGGGATCGGTGGGCGGAAGAGCGGTATTCGTCCCCCTGACAGCCCCCGGGGATGTGATCCTTCCCGTCGGGGTGAGGCGGTCCCGGGGAACCATTTTCGTCGACTCATACCGGCTGATCACCCGATCATCGGAACGAAGGGTTCCTCCGTGTCCCTATTTCGGCGAGTGTGGGGGCTGCAACTGGATGCACCTCCCCTACCCGGCCCAGTTGAGCTGGAAGAGCAGAATTGCTGCCGAGACCGTCAGGAGGATCGGCGGGATCGATATCACGGATCCCGGCCCTGTTTATCCGTCGGCATCCGAATTGGGCTGGAGGCACCGTGTCAGGGTCCAGAATCGCCGGTGGTCCCTGGGATTCTTCCGCAGGAGGTCCCACTCCATGGTTGAGTGGGATCGCTGTCTTGTCATACCGGAGGTACTTAACCGCACCGTCCAGGCCCTCAGGACCCTGCCGGTCCCTGATGCCTTAAGCCGGGATATCCTCTCGGTAGAAGCGGCCCAGAGCCCGGTGGACGGCTCTGTTTCACTGATGTGGCAGATGAAAGGATCGCAAGGGCCCGGGGAGACGGAGGATTTCCTCGACCGCGCGGCGGACCATCTGAGCGGGGAGGGGATCGAGTGCGTCGGACAGGGAAGCTCTGGGGGTAACGGCGCCAGATGGGCCCAGGTAAGGGGCAAGCCGCTTTTCCTCACCGATGGTGAGTGGAGGGTGAGGGCTACGGCGGGGAGCTTCTTTCAGGTGAACCCATCGGTAAATGAACACCTGGTGTCAGAGGTCCTGGGTATTGTGGAGTCCGAGGCTCCGGGGGAGATTCTGGATCTTTACTGCGGTATTGGAAACTTCACCATACCGGCCGCTGTCCGGGGGTTTCGGGCCGTGGGGGTGGACGCCTCGGCATGGGCGATCCGAAACGCCGCCGAGGCTTTCACCGGGGAGACGGCAAGGTTCGAGGCATCAGAGGTCGAGGGATATCTGCGGAACAGGATCGATGATCTGCCCCAATGCGTCATCGTCGACCCGCCGAGGTCCGGACTCCCCATGGCGGTAAGAGACATCCTGTCCGGAGGCTTCATCCGGGATCTGGTCTACGTCTCCTGTGAACCGGCGACCCTGGCCAGGGATTTGAGGGTTCTGGTTGGTTCCGGATACAGGATGGAGAAGGTCAGACTGTTCGACATGTTCCCCAACAGCGACCACGTGGAGACGCTGGTGCATCTGAAAGGCACGATCTAGTGAAAAGTGGAAAGTATTAACCACAGAGAGCACTGAGGTTTTAACACCGAGACACAGAGGTCACGGAGACAGGCGGGATTCAGGGGGAAAAGGGCTCCCTGTAAATTCGTCCATGGCAACCTCACGCAGAGACGCAAAGCCCGCAGAGAGAAAAAATTGTGACAGGATTTACAGGAGAAATGGGATAATCCATATTGAAATAACCTGAGTTCCGGTTCAGGCTGTGGTCATGGAATAGCCATGTCCAGACGTTGGAGTCTAGACACCAGACACTGTTTTTCCTGGCCACCAGTCATAATTTTAACCAGGAAAAACTATGCCCACCGACCCCCGAGACACATTCTCAAAGTCCGCTCAGAGGTACCTGAGCAGCACCGACCATCGGACAGGTCCGGATCTGGCCCTGATCCGGGAGGTGGCCGGGCAAATCCTGCCCTCGGTTACCCTGGACGTGGCCACGGGGGCCGGGCACGCCTTGCGGGTCGCGGCCCCTTTCTCCGCTCTATGTGTCGCCCAGGACCTGACCCGGGAGATGCTCCAGGTGACCAGGAGGCATCTCGGATCGCTGGGGATCATGGACCTGTCATGTCTGCAGTCACGGGCGGATGCCTTGCCCGTAGGCGACGGTTCCGTGGATCTGATCCTGTGCCGCATCGCCTGCCATCACTTTCCCTCGATCCCGGCGTTCCTCCGGGACATCAGGCGGGTCCTGGCGCCGGAAGGCACCTTTCTTCTCATCGACAGCCTGGCCCCGTCCGACGGCGAAGCCGATGAATTCATCAACAGGGTGGAGAGGATCCGCGACCCCAGCCATGTCCGCTCATGGAGCCGGGACCAATGGCTGAAACAGATCAAAGGGGCAGGGTTAACGGTGAAAGAGGAAAGGGTATTCAAACGCCTGCATCCCTTCAGCGAGTGGGTGGAGAGGGTGGGGCTGGAGGGACCGGAGCGCGCGGCGCTGGAGAGGGAGTTCGCGGAGGCGCCGGATAAGCTCAAACGTCTGTTCGAGATCGAGATGGACAAGGACGGCAATGTGGTATCCTACGCCGACGAGAAGGGGATTTTTGTTCTCTCTAAATAGAAAGTTGAAACGAAATTGGAGATTAGAAGCTGGAAATTGTCAACAACTGGCTGTCTTTTGGTTTTGGGTTTTGGATCAAACTGCCCCCTGGCCACTAACCGCTAATTTCTATTCCAGTAAAAGGGTCACACTTGTCAGATAACCGCAGCTGGAGACAGATCATCGCCTGGTCCCTGTACGATTTCGGGAACTCCGCCTTCGCCACCACCGTGATGGTGGGGTTCTTTCCCCTGTTCTTCAAGAGCTACTGGAGCCACGGCGCCGATGTGACCCGCAGCACCTTCCAGCTCGGCCTGGCTAATTCCATCGCCAGTATCCTGGTGGTCATCCTCGCTCCGGTTCTCGGGGCGATCGCGGACGCGGGGAGGCTCAGGAAACGGTTTCTTCTCCTGTTCGCCGTTCTCGGCGTCACCATGAGCGCGTCCCTGCCCCTCGTCGGGGAAGGCAGGTGGATCCTGGCCGCCGCTCTCTTCGTCCTCGCGGTGGTGGGTTTCTCCGGCGGGAACGTCTTCTACGATTCACTTTTGGTCAGTGTGGCCGACGAGGACCGGGTCGATTTCGTTTCGGCCCTGGGATTCTCGTTGGGATACCTGGGCGGCGGTCTGTTGTTTGCCGTCAATATCTGGATGTACCGGTCGCCGGGCACCTTCGGGCTTCCCGGCCCTCAAGAAGCGGTGAAGATATCCTTCCTCATGGCCGCTGTCTGGTGGGCGGTCTTCACGATACCTCTGATGCGATCCGTCAGGGAGTCGAGGCCGGTTACGCCGACGGGAAGGGTCAACTACGTTTCCAGGGGTTTCTCTCAGCTGATCTCCAATCTCAGAGAGGTGCGCAAGCTCAAGGTCGTCCTTCTGTTCCTGGTCGGATACTGGCTCTACATCGACGGTGTTCACACGGTTATCCGCATGGCCATCGATTACGGCCTGTCCATGGGGCTGAAACCGGGGAGTGTCGTCGCCGCTATCCTGATCACCCAGTTTATCGGTTTCCCCTCCGCCATCCTTTTCGGGAAACTGGGCGAAAAGCTTGGTCCCAAGACGGGGATCTACATCGGTATCGGGGTTTATGTGGCCATGACGGTCAAGGGATACTTCCTGAAGACCGAAGCGGATTTCTACACCATCGCCGCCGTGGTGGGTCTGGTCCAGGGAGGGGTGCAGTCCCTGAGCCGCTCCTTTTACACAAGGCTCATCCCGCCGGACAGATCGGCCGAGTTCTTCGGCTTCTACAACATGGTCGGAAAGTTCGCCGCGGTCCTCGGTCCTTTTCTCATGGGATGGATGGCACTGCTGACCGGATCACCCCGCGCCGGCATCCTGTCCATCGTGGTCCTGTTTGTGGCGGGTGGCATCCTTCTGTTCTTCGTCGATGAGGAGGAGGGGAAAAAGATAGTGGAAAGTGTAAAGTGAAAAGTGGAAAGGAAAGGAAATTAACCACAGAGTGCACAGAGGAGCCCCTTGAGGCGCTGCCACAGAGTAACACAGAAAAAATCTGGAAATTGGATTTTATGACCTTAAAGCTTTAACTCTGCGTCCTCTGCGTACTCCGCGGTAAAAGTCAGAACTGAGTGCAGACCCCAGACCCTTATTTTATCCTCTGTGGTACTCTGTGTTAAAAGCTCCTGTGGTAGTTGCAAGGAGCGGATAACAAGTAACAAGCTTGTTGCGGAATTTGGAATTTGGAGATCCGATCCTTAGGATCCGCATCAATTCTGAATTTCCAATCCCCGATTTATCAGGAGATCCATGAACACAACAGCCGCCAGGCGTTACAGCCCCGTTGAGGAGATCGCCAACAGCGCCATCCACGGTCTGGGAGTTGTCCTGAGCATCACCGCTCTTGTCCTGCTGACAACCCTTGCCGCCAGATCGGGTGATGTCTGGAGGATCGTGAGCTCGGCCATCTACGGTTCAACTCTCGTCGCGTTGTACCTCTCTTCAGTCCTCTACCACAGTTTCCGGGCCCCGGGTGTCAAACGGGTGTTCAGATATTTCGATCACTCGGCCATATACCTGCTTATCGCCGGTTCCTACACACCCTTCACCCTGGTGACCCTGAGAGGTGCATGGGGTTGGATCCTGTTTGGCCTTGTATGGGGAGTTGCGGCACTGGGGCTGCTTATGACGGTTATCGGGATCGGGCGATCACGGGTGCTGGCCAGCCTCGTATACATCGGGATGGGGTGGCTTATTGTCATCGCCATCAAGCCTCTCCTTGCTGCTATCCCGCCGGGAGGTATCGCATGGCTTGTGGCCGGCGGCCTCCTCTACACCTTCGGTGTTGTTTTCTATATCTGGAAAAAACTTCCTTTCCATCATGCCGTATGGCACCTCTTCGTGCTTGGGGGAAGCGTGTGCCACTTTATCGCTATCCTCCTGTACGTTCTTCCTGGAGGGTAACGGCGAATCCAAAATCCAAAATAATTTGACTCTGAGGCCCTCTGCGTGCTCTGCGGTAAAAGTCAGAACTGAGTGCAGACCCCAGACTCCAGACTCTGATTTTACCCTCTGTGATCTCTGTGGTTAAAGTTTTCCTCCTGATCTCTTTTTTCATCTGCCTCCCCCCCAAGTTCCTCAAATCCCTTGAGCAGTTCTTTCAATTTCCTCGACCTGGCCCCGATCGCCGCCAGATCATCCGCGGTCTGTTCGGCGTGTTCCCGGCGCCTGTCGATGGCGGCCTTCACCGCCCCGTGAGTGGCGGCGATGGTCTCTGCGAGTCTGTCGTCCAATGACCCTGTGAACAGGCGGAAGGCCCGGTCAAGATTCTGCAGGGTGGCCCAGCGGAGGTTCTCCACGTTGTGGAGAATAAGATCATCCATCTGCCTCATGAACCGTCTTAATAAAAGAGTTCGCCTCATAGAGGCGGGCAGGGCCCAGTCAAAGAGCCCCGCGGGGACGGGATTTAAGGATGTGTTCCATTTGTGGGTGATCCAGTAGGGCTGGGTCGTTGTTTCGAAAACCTCGGAGCTTTCCGGCGCGTGGTAGGGGATGTCGAAAAGCTCCGCCGCGGCTTTGCGGACGGTTTCGATGAGATCGTCGGCCCTCTCCTGGTGAGGCTGCAGGACGTCGGTGACGTGGCGGTCGAATTCGGTGGACAGGTTCCCGAGCTCGCGCTCAAAAAAGCCGGGGATGGCTTCGATGAGGGCCTGTTTGGCGGTTTTTTCCAGGGAGACCCCCCCGGGTGCTTCGGCCAGGGCAGCCGTGACGATTTTCTCCAGGTAATTGTGCGCTTTATCCCTCAGATCGGCTGATTGCTCTTCCAGCAGTTCGAGAGCTCTCTTCCTGTCGCCCTTAAGAAGGTCCTCCGCGGTCGTCCTCTGTCCGCCGGCCTTCTCGATGTTTTTTTCAAGGACGCCGAGGCGTTCCTCCAGGTTCTCGATGGGTATCTGAAGGGATCGGATCCTCAGCTCGTCCTGCATCCGGATCTGGGCTACCAGGTCCTCGGCTTTCCTGGCCAGGGCCCCGTGAAGGACCCTGGTCTTCTCCTGCATCAGGAAGTGGACTAGGTGGTTATATACCTCCAGCAGTCCGGAGGCGGCCGCCATCCCATGGTCCCCTGAAAGCCGGGCCTCGAAGCCGTCGCGGGCCGACAGGGTAAATATGGGGATCCCCTCCTCCATATCCACTTCCGTCAGCAGGATGTCCCGGAAAAACGCCAGGGCCATCTCCCGGTCCGTGTCCCGCAGGTAGTCCACCTTGTTGAATATGAAAAATAGGCGGGAGATCTTCCTCCTGACCGCCTTGAGGAAGGCCAGCTCCACCTCGGTGACCGGGGGGTCCGCCGAAACGAGAAACAGGGCCGCATCGCACTGTGGGAGAAAATTCAGGGTCGTCTCGGTATTGTGTTGAAATGTGGACCCGATGCCCGGTGTGTCGATGAGCACCAGGCCCCGGGCCAGGATATCGGCCGGGTGAAAAACCTCCGCCTGCAGGACACCGAGATGGTTCTGGGGGTTGGCCTCTTCGGTGACATAACGGCTCAGGAAGGCGTTCAGGTCTTTGCCGTTCGCCGTCTCGAACTCCTCCTCAGGCCGGTCATCCAGATAAACGATCCTGGCTCTGAGGCAAGCTCCCCAGCGCACGAAGGTGGGGATGGCGGTCAGGGGCACCACGGAGGTGGGGAGGACCTCCTGGCCGAGAAGGGCGTTGAGAAATGTGCTCTTACCCCTCTTGAACTGACCCAGCACAGCCAGGTGAAAGGTGTCCTTGGCCAGACGGTCCCTGAGGGATTCCAGTTTCTGTGCGGCGATCGAGGACTCGGGGCCGGGAGCCCTGACCAGTCCCATGGTCCGTTCGAGGAGTTCGCTCAGGCCGGGGGGCCCCGAACCCTCTTCAGGCTGGCTTTTCCCGATATCTGTCTTCCCGTATGTTCGTTCGCTCATGAAAAAACTCCCGCGGGTTTCGGCAACCTCTGCAGGAGTCATCAGCCCGAAGGGCGGTTATCGGTGAACTCCATCACCATTGGGCGTATATTTTACCGAGACAAGGTAGATACTAGGCAATTTCGGGGAAAGGAGTCAAGGAGAGGAAGGCCGTGATTGGTGATTCGTAATTCGTGATGAGCAATAAGTGGTGAATGAAAAATACGAACGCCGATCGATGATCGGCGTCCAGTATGCTGAGAGATTTGCCTATTGTGGGCTATTGTTTAACAATAATAATCCGCTTTGTTTTTGAATAGTCCGCTTTGTTTTTGCTAATTACGAGTCACAAATTACGAATCACAGAAGTTCCCTGTTGATCTCGATCCTGTCGGTGTACTCCTCGCGGAGGACCTGGATATAGCTGGTAAGGGTATCATTTTCCCTCTGGTTCCTGACGGCCTCCTCGACGGTTTTGCGGGTCAGGTCCCTCTCCTCCTCGGTGGCGGGAATGATCTCCTTCAGGACCGCCAGATAGTGTCCCTGTCCGCCCTCAACAAGAACCGCATCCCCCGGGGCGTTAATGGTGAAGGCTTCCCTGATCAGGTCGGGAACGTCGCCCAGGCCGGGCAGGGATCTCTCTACCACTGTGAAGGGCGGCGTGGTGACGAGGGAGACGCCCAGATCCTTCGCCAGGACGGTCAGGCTTCCCCCTTCCTCGAGATCCTCGACCATTGCCTGGCCCCTTTCCAGAGCCAGTTCCATAGCCTGTTTGACCATGAGGCCGGCTGAGACCTGGTCCCGGACCTCCTCCAGCTCCGGGAGATAGGATTCCGTCCTGGAGATGTTCTGGAAGAGGTAAAGCTTGCCTTCGAGCTCGAAAAGGTCTCCGATCTCGTCTTCCTCGGTGTTGAAGACCTCTCTTAAGAGGGCCGGTGGGAGATCAACCGCTCGGGGGAGGCGGTCCCGGGAGAAGGGCGGGGTGATGAAGACAGCGAGATCCTCGGCCTGCGCGATTTCCTGAAGGGATTGGCCGCCGTCCTGTACCCTGTCAATGAGGCCATCAGCCATATCGTAGGCGGCCTCGATGACCCTGTCCTCCATGATCAGCGTTCGAATTTCCTCCCTGACCTCGCCCAGAGGCCGGACCCTCTCCTCCTTCATGTCCATAACGCCGATGATCTCGAATCCCCGGGAGGTGGGGATGGGCTCGCTGATCTCCCCTTTCTCCAGGGACAGCGCGGCGTCAGCCAATGCCGCGTCAAGTTCGTCCTCGCTCATGAACCCAAGTTCCCCGCCCGTAGCCGCGGTGGCACCGTCACCGGACCATTTACGGGCGGCCTCCTCAAAGGTGATCTCGCCGTCATTGATCCGGGTGGCCACCTGCTCGGCCAGATTCCGTGTTTCGGTTATGCTCTCTGTGGTGGCGCTGGCCGGAAAGGCGAACAGGATGTGGCGCAGCTTGAAGGAGGCAGGCTCTGTGTATTCCTCCTCCCGGTCGGCATACCAGTCCTCGATCTCCTCCTCCGGGATCGGCAGGTCGGATTTGAGTTCCTCGGTATCGATGACCACCACGGCCTGGGTGAATTTCTCCGGGATCCTGTAGCTTTCAATATTGTCGTCGTAATAATCCAATAGATCCTCTTCACTGGCTGGGGAAAGATCTCGCAGGAAAAGGTTGGGGTCCAGCACCAGAACGTCCAGGACCGCCTTTCGGGTGAGAAGATCGAGGTTCTCCTCTACCTCCTGTGGGGTCACAACTGCCGACAGCTGGATCAGTTCCATGACCTTTCTGACGGTGATATCCCTGGCAAGGCCTGCCTCGAAGGATTCGCTGGTCACCCTGTTGTAATCCAGGTAGGCCTGATAGAGGCGGGGAGAGAAGACACCGCCTTCCTGGAAGGAGCTGTTCTGGACGATGGCAGCTGTCACCTCGTCGGCTGAGGTGGAGACATCCAGTTTTTTGGCGGCCTCCATAAGCAGATATCTGTCGACCAGGGTCTCCACGGCCTGCTCCTTGAGGTCGAGTTCCTTGATAATATCTGCGTCCAGCTGATCGAAAAGCTCTCTGTAGGTGTCGATGAGAGCGTTGTAGGCGTCCCGGTACTCGGAATAGGGAACCTTGACCTTGTCGATGGTCAGGACGGTGTTAAGGCTTTCGTTTGTATAGCTTCCAACCCCCCAGAACGCGAACACAACCACGATCCCGAAGAGGAGGAGTTTGATGACCCACGAGCCTGCGTTTTCACGCATGTATCTGAGCATGACCGCTTTCCTCCGGTGAATAAATAGATGGAGCCGGATCGTAAAAGGAAAACCCGTGCGGTTTCAGCGACACTTAAATCCGGTTCTTCGGTGTCATCGATGCCCGGCATCTGTGTGGCACGGGATTGTGCTTAAGGAGCCTCAGATGGTGTTTGCTGCTGTTCACGATTCGACCCCGCCATAAGTCGGCAAGCCATTATAAGGATAAACATGCTTATTGCAAGTGCTGAAAGGGGTGGAAATGATCAAACACTGATCCCGGGAGGACATTTAGCAAGAGAAAACATTGAAAAGCGTATAATGTTCTGTTAACATCCGTGAGCTAAAATGTTTTAGTTACAAAGGGTTGGGCTGTGACATCCCTGTCGTAGAGCCCATACTTCTAGCCCGTCCTGCCACAGGAAGGACATCACCCGGGATGGACCGCGTGTTTCATCCATTTGTCGATTTGAGGAAACCAGCATTATGATACTGGATAACGTTTTCGGGCTTATCTCCAATGATCTGGCTATCGATCTCGGCACCGCCAACACCCTTATCTACGTCAAGGGAAAAGGGGTGGTGACCGACGAGCCCTCGGTTGTGGCCGTTCAGAAGGACGCCAGGGGCAATTCACGGGTAAAAGCGGTCGGTTTGGAGGCGAAACAGATGCTCGGCAGAACGCCGGGGAGCATCGTGGCCATCCGGCCGATGAAGGACGGTGTTATAGCCGATTTTGACGTGGCCGAGGCCATGCTTCGCTACTTCATCCAGAAGGTGCACAACCGCAAATCCCTCATCAGGCCCAGGATCATCATCGGCGTCCCGTCGGGGATCACACAGGTGGAGAAAAGGGCGATCCGGGAATCCGCCCAGGAGGCGGGAGCCAGGGAGGTCTACCTTATTGAGGAACCGATGGCCGCGGCCATCGGAGCCGGACTGCCCATCTCCGAAGCCTCAGGCAACATGATCGTCGATATCGGAGGGGGGACCACCGAGGTGGCCGTCATATCCCTGTCCGATATAGTCCTGTCCATATCCGTCAAGGTCGGGGGCGACAAGATGGATGAAGCCATCGTGGCCTTTATCAAGAAGAAGTACAGCCTCCTCATCGGGGAGCGAATGGCCGAGCAGGTCAAGATCGAGATCGGTTCCGCGTATCCCCCGGATGAGGTTCAGACGATGGAGGTCAAGGGTAGGGATCTCATCGGCGGTGTTCCGAAGACGCTGGAGATCACCAACAAGGAGATCTTCGAGGCCCTGGAGGAGCCTTCGGCCCAGATCGTACAGGCCATCAGGGATGCCCTGGAGAAAACCCCCCCCGAGCTTGCGGCCGACATTGTCGACAGAGGCATCGTTCTAGCCGGAGGGGGTTCCATGCTCACCGGCATCGACATGCGTCTGCGCGAGGAGACGGAACTGCCCATTATCATAGCTGAAGATCCGCTGACATGTGTTGTCCTGGGTGCCGGGCAGGCCCTCAGCGAGATCAAACTCCTCAAGCAGATCTCCCTGCAAGAGTAATCCCATGCCGGGCGCCAGTGGCCCCATGCGCGACTTTCTGACGCGCCGCCGTGAGGGCCTGCTGCTGCTTATTCTTATTGTCACCTCCTTTTTTCTGATCTCCCATCAGGTCAGGGACGAGACAGGTATGACCTACCTCAAAAGGGGAGCCGTTGCCGTGCTGTCCCCCTTTCAGAGCGGGGTAACCCGTGTTTCGGGCGCGGTGACAGGGATCTGGAACGGTTACGTATTCCTGTTCGGGGTGCGAACCGAGAACAGGTTGCTCAGAGAAGAGATCAGCCAGCTCAGGAGCGAGGTACAGCACCTCCGCGAGGAGTTGGACAGGGCGGGCAGCCTCTTTCAGCATTACAGATATCAGGAGGAGACCGGTTTTACCGGGGTCACCGGAAGGGTCATCGGTGAGTCACCCGATCCATGGTCCAGGACGGTGGTTCTTGATCGGGGATCGAGGGACGGTGTCCAGGCCGGGATGCCGATCGTCACACCGGAGGGGCTGGCCGGAAGGGTGCTTGAGGTCACCGGCCGCAGTTCAGTGGCTCGACTGATCGTGGACCGGTCCTCCCAGGTTCCGGTGATGGTGGATCGGTCAAGATCCCGGGCTATTCTGGAGGGAGAAGGATCGGGAACCTGCCGATTGAAATACCTCGGCCGGACCGAAGATATCCGCGAGGGGGATCTTATTATCACCAGCGGCCTTGCCGGGGTATTCCCCCGCGGGATCGAGGTCGGCACCGTTACGGAGGTCATGAAGAGGAGCCATGGCCTTTATCAGTATGCCAAACTCCTTCCCAAGGCGCCGGTGGGCAGGCTTGAGGACGTTCTGATCCTGACCGGTCGGGGACAACACGGAGACCTGAGATGACCATTATCTACATGGCGGTCATCTTCTCTCTCTCCCTGCTTCTGCAGTCAGCGGTCGTTCCCCTGGTGACACCCCACTGGTTGGCCGTCGGTTTTGAACTCCCACTCATCGTCACGGTTCACATAGCTGTCACCCGCGGCAAAATAAGGGGAATGGTATCCGGAATGCTGCTCGGTTATCTGCAGGATGCCCTGGCAGGGGGTATCATCGGGATCAACGGCGTCGCCAAGATCCTTGCCGGATACATGGGCGGGATGCTGAGGGAGAAGTTCTTCGTCAACAGCCTCAGGCACCGGCTTGGTTCCATCTTTGGCGCTGTTGCCATGGGGATCATCGGAAAGATGGGTGTTATCAGCCTGTTCTCCCTGCCTCTGCCTTCCACCTCGTCGCTGTTTCTGCTTTGGGTCGTCCCCCTGAATACCGCATTTGCCCTGCTTCTTCACATCCTTCTGAACCACCTCGAGATGAGGATCGGCATCAGGGGAGAGGATGAGCTGAATCTCGGGAGTTGAGAGATGTCCCGACTGCCCAGAAGCTCCAAGGAATCCATCCCTGGAATCGAGGGTAAGATCGCCATGGCGATCCTGTTCATCGTTTTGGCCTTTGTGGTGCTTCTGGTTCATTTCTGGAACCTCCAGGTACTCAACCGGGCCAGGTACCAGAGACTTGCCGACAACAACCGGATTCGCCTGGTGGACATGCCGGCTACCCGGGGGATCATCACCGATCGGAACGGGATTATCATCGCCGACAGCAGTCCACAGTTCGATCTCGCTGTCATCCCCGAGGATATGGGTGAAGACCGGAAACAGGAGATTGAGGATCTTGCCGCCCTTCTCGGCCGGGGTCCGGAGGGAGGGTTGGAGAGGTTCAAGGGTGCAGACCGGGGACCCTACAGGACGATCCGTGTTTTCGATAATCTTGACCAGAGGGAGGTTGCCCTCTTCGAAACCGCCAGGGACAGTTATCCGGGTGCCACTCTGCTGGTGACCCCGAGGCGCTTCTATCCCTTCAGTATCACGGCATCCCATCTTCTCGGTTACGTGGGGGAGATATCCAATTCCCAGCTGGCGTCAGGGACCTTCGTCAACGCCCGAAAGGGAGACCTGGTGGGAAAGTTCGGTCTCGAAAAGGTCTTTGACAACCACCTGAGGGGTCAGGATGGTGGCCGGCAAGTAGAGGTGGATGCCCGGGGCAGGGAGATCAACATCCTGGGGATCACTGAGCCTGTCCCGGGTGCCAACATGACCCTTACCATCGATATCCGCCTTCAGAAGGACCTGGAGGATGCTCTGGGAGAGGAATTCGGGGCGGGGGTGCTCCTGGATGTTAAGACCGGCGAGGTCCTGGCCATGGTCAACCGTCCCGGATTCGATCCCAACGAATTTTCCCTCCGCCTCCGCCCTGATCGCTGGCAGGAGATCCTCAAAGACCCGAGTCATCCACTGCAGAGCCGAGCCATCCGTGGCCTCTATCCCCCCGGATCGACCTTCAAGGTGGTAACAGCCATTGCCTCCCTCATGGAAGGGACCATGGATCCGGAGGAGGAACTGTTCTGCTCGGGCGGTTACCGTTACGGCCGGCGGACCTACAGGGATTGGAAACCCGGTGGGCACGGCAAGGTCAACCTCAGGAAAGCAATTGTCGAATCGTGTGACGTATACTTCTATCAATCGGGTGAGCGTCTGGGGATCGATGCCATTGCCAAGTGGGCCTATGAACTCGGTCTGGGCAGGGTGACGGGGATCGACCTTCCCGGGGAGAATGGGGGACTCATGCCCACGATGGAGTGGAAGAAGCGGGTCAAGGGTGAGGTCTGGTTCCCGGGGGAGACCCTGTCGGCGGCCATCGGGCAGGGATATGTGCTGATCACCCCTGTCCAGCTGGCCAATGCCTACGCAAATATCGCCCGGCGGGGGGATGTCATGGAACCTTTCCTGGTCAAGCGGATCGACACCGTCAACGGGGTCGAGCTTTATCGCCGAGATCCTTCGGTGGTGAGGGAAATGGATATAGATCCGGAGGTCTTTGACAGGATCATAGAGGCTTTGGGGGGTGTCGTCAGTGACGACCAGGGCACCGCCAGGGGATCGAGAATAGAGGATTTCCCCATGGCGGGTAAAACGGGAACGGCACAGGTCGTCCGGCTCGAGGAATGGCAGGGCAAGGAGGAGGATGAGATCCCCCGGGAGCTGAGGGACCATGGGCTGTTTGCCGCCTTCGCGCCCCTGGGAAATCCCCTCGTCGCCGCGGCAGTGGTGGTGGAGCACGGGGGACACGGATCCTCTTCGGCCGCCCCTGTCGTGGCTAGGCTCTTTCGGAAATACATCGAGTTCTACGGGACGGGTAACGAGGCGGAACCGGGGACGGCCGAGGTGGTCCAGTGAGGAGGCATCTGAAATGGCTGAACGTCGATTGGGTCATGCTCGGCACGGCCATGATCCTGTCCTTTGTCGGTATTCTGGTGATCCGATCGGCGGCGGGGAGCGGAGGAATGTCAGTCTATCCCATGCGGCAGGCCTATTGGCTGGCGGTGGCTCTGGCGGCCTACGCACTGGGGTATTTCATCGATCGCCGCCACCTCAGGCGCAGTGCCTACGTCCTTTATGCTCTGGTGCTGATAACCCTGTTGTTACTGGCTGTCGTCGGTAGAGTGCAGGGTGGGGTCCAGAGATGGGTTCACCTCGGAGGGATGACATTCCAGCCGTCCGAGTTGGCGAAGGTAACCCTGATCCTCTGTCTGGCCAGATACTTTCACAAGACCAAGGCCAGGCCGCCTTACGGGCTGGCGGAGATTATCGTACCCCTTATTCTCGTGGCCGGTTACGTGATTCCCATTGCCCTTCAGCCGGATCTCGGCACGGCCATGTTCCTGGTCCTCATCTCCATCCCCCTGTTCCTGATGATGGGCCTTCAGAGGTCGACCGTGATCTCCATATCCATACTGGCTGCTCTGGGAGCGCCTCTGATGTTCATGTCCCTCAAAGACTATCAGAGGCAAAGGATCCTCAGTTTCCTCAACCCTGAGCGTGATCCGCTGGGTACAGGATATCATGTGGTCCAATCGAAGATCGCCATCGGGTCAGGCGGGGTGTTTGGAAAAGGGTATCTTCAGGGGACCCAATCCCAGCTGCAGTTCATCCCCGAACAGCACACCGATTTCGTCTTCTCCGTCCTGGCTGAGGAGTTCGGGTTCGTAGGGGTGCTGGTGGTCCTCGGACTGCTGCTCTTTCTGTGCCTGTGGATGCTGGGCTACCTGGAAGCGACCAGGACGCGGTTCGCCACCCTTACGGTTGTCGGCATCACCTGCGCGATGGCCATGCAGAGTGTGATCAACATCGCCATGGTCACCGGGATATTGCCCGTCGTAGGTCTGCCCCTGCCCTTCATCAGCTATGGGGGATCGTCGCTGGTGACCACTTTCCTGGGGTTGGGTGTTATCGCCGGATATCGCCGCCGGAGAACCTGAGTTGGTGCCCTGAGGGGGCGGAAGGGCGTATGGGCGGGTGGGGGAGTAGGAAAAACAGCCTAAAGTCCAAGGTCCAAAGGCCAAAACCCGGACACGGGGACACGGGGACACGGGGGCACGGGGACCCGGGGACGCGGAGATCAAACTAATCACGAATTACTAATCACGAATCACGGACTTCACTACTTCAAACTTCAAACCTCAAACTTCATACTATCCTCTCCCGATGTTGTTTTTGAATGAAATCGAACTATTTTTGTTCGAAAGTGAAAATTTAGATTGCAATTGCCCGGTGCCTGCGACAAAATGATAACAGGATGTTTTGATCGCTGTTTGAAACCGAGAATCCATTCGATGACAGGTATGACCGAAAACGCCTCCAACATTGCCCACAATCCACGGCAGAAGGAGATCCTGGTGCTTGTTCAGCGCCGGGGATTCGTGTCCAACGAAGAACTCGCCCAGACCTTCAGTGTGACCCCCCAGACCATTCGCCGCGACATCAACCAGCTTTGCCGGGAGGGGCTTTTGCGTCGCTACCACGGGGGTGCCGGTCTGCTCTCCAGCGTTGAGAACGTTGCCTACACAACCCGCCAGGTCACCTGCCTTAAGGAAAAGATCCGCATCGGACGGGAAGTGGCCCGCAATATACCCGACCAGGCATCCCTTTTCATTAACATCGGAACCACCACAGAGGAGGTCGCAAAGGCGCTGGTCGACCATAATGGCTTGAATATTATTACCAATAATCTCAATGTGGCTGCCATTTTAAGCCAAAACCCCGGTTTCGAAGTGATTGTCGCGGGCGGGGTTGTTCGACCAAAGGATCGCGGCATAACCGGTGAGGCAACCATCGACTTTGTCAATAGATTCAAAGTTGACATCTGCGTCATCGGTATCTCCGGTATCGACAGTGATGGATCCCTGCTGGATTTTGATTTCAGTGAGGTGCGTGTCGCTCAAGCCATCATCGCCAACTCCCGGAAGGTTTTTCTGGCGGCTGATCACACCAAATTCGGTCGAAATGCCATGTCAAGACTTGGTCATCTTTCCCAGGTAGATGTCCTGTTTACGGACAAAAGACCCCCCGAAAATTTTATCCGCATACTTACTGAAGCCAATGGGGAACTGAAGATAGCCGAAAGCGTGGATTGAGGGTGCTGCCGGGAAGGGCT
>JBFFDD010000006.1:0-30525 GCA_041559575.1 bacterium | reverse complement strand
TGCCATGGGCAGCCTGACCGCCTTGAAATCGTACCCTCGTTCCCCGGCCTCCCTCTCGGACAGACCCACCCGGCCCAACTGCGGATCTATAAACACCACGTAGGGTACGATACGATCGGAGATGGTGGCGTTCCCGTCACCGAGGAGGTTCTGCCGGATGATCCGGTAATCGTCGTAGGCGATGTGGGTAAAGGCCGGGCCTCCCTTGACGTCCCCCAGGGCGTAGATGCCCGGGACCGATGTCCGAAGGCTCTCGTCGACTCGAATGAAACCCCCGTCGTCCGTTTCAACTCCGGCCGCCTCCAGGTTAAGCATGTCTGTGTTCGGTGTCCTTCCTGTGGCCACCAGCAGGTGGGATCCGGTGAGGGTCTTCTCCCCCTCCAGGCAGGTGAGGTTCAGGTGGATTGTCCCGCCGGCATCCTGGGTGGCGCTGTGGGTGTCGGCATTCAGGATGATCCGGATGCCGTCCTCAGCGAAGATCTCCTGGATGGCTTCAGCCACATCGGGGTCCTCGCGGCTGAGGATATGCTCCCCGCGGTGGACGATGGTGACCTCGGACCCGAAGCGATGGAACATACGGCCGAATTCCATCCCCACATAGCCACCTCCGATAATCAGCAGATGATCCGGAACCGCATCGAGCTCCATGATGGAGGCGTTGTCAAGAATGGCGCATCTGGATAACCCCTCGATGTCCGGGGAGGCTGGCCTGGTGCCGGTGTCGATGAAAATCCTGTCCGCCTTGATCCGGTTTTCGTTTCCATCGTTCAGCGCCACCACAATTTCCTTTGGTCCGGCAAAACTTGCCTCTCCATAGAAGATTCGTACTCCCTTCCGTTCCAGCTTGGCCTGGTCACCCTCGCTGAAGCTGGTGACGATGTCCCGCTTTCTCTTCCGGACCCTCACCATGTCCACCGACACCGGTCCGGATGCGTGGATCCCGTAATCAGCCGCCCTTCTCACTATAGAAGCCACCCTGCTGCTGGCCTCCATTGTCTTGGTGGGAGAACAGCCCACGTTGACGCAGGACCCCCCGATGTACTCCCTCTCCACCAGGGCCACCTTCTGCCCGTTGACTGCCAGTTTGACGGCCAACGGGTTGCCGGCCTGGCCGCTGCCGATGATGATGGCGTCATAGTTTTCCAATCTGTTGTCCTTTCTGGTCCACGATGCTCTTCAGGCATACCTTTCAGAGTGGGCGAATGGGAGATAGATCGTATTTTCTCCCTCACTCCCTCGTAAGATCCACCCCCTTCGGAAGGATCTCATACCCCGATTCTCTCCAGTCCGTAACACGCCGCGCCAAGGAGGGCGGCCCCGGGGGTGACGATGACCCGCACAGGGATGCGATCCATCATCGGTGCCATCCGACCCTTGTTCCGAAAGGCCTGCAGAAAGGAGTCCTTTTCGAGTGCCGGGAGGATCCGCGGGGGGATTCCGCCTCCCAGAAAGACACCACCTGTGGCCATGACCTTCAGGGCAAGGTTGCCCGCCTCTCTGCCGAGAATGGACACGAAAGTCTCGAGGGTCATGCGGCACAGGGGACAGTCCTCCGCCCTTTTGATCCCACGGCTGATGATGATGGGGTTCGGATCCTCTGATCTTCCGATCTCTTCAGCAAGCCACGCCGGCTCCTCGGCATATCCGCCATCTCTGAGAAAAGTGTAGATATTCGGGATCCCGATACCCGAGCAGACCTGTTCCCAGCTCACGTGGCCGTGCCTGACCTGCAGGTGCCGCAGCAGTTCCAACTCTAAGGCTGACCCGGGCGAAAAATCACTGTGTCCACCTTCCGAGGGATGGGCTCTGTAACCCTTGCCGTTCCAGATGAGGAACGCTTCGCCCAGACCGGTTCCGGGTGCTATGACCGCCAGGGCACCCTCCCTTTCGGGCCGGCCCTCATTGAGAGTGACCAGATCTTCGGAGGTCAGATGAGGGACTGAGTATGCGATGGCCTCGAGGTCGTTGATGAGGTGGACCTTTTTCAGCCCCAGAGCCCGAGACAGATTTCTCTCGTCCAGATCCCAGGGAAGGTTGGTCGTGATGCTCCTCCCCTCCACCACTGGTCCGGCGACCCCGAAGACGGCCGCTTTCAGGGAATATTCGCGACCGTCCAGGAAATGACCGACAATGGATTCCAGATTGGAAAAATCCGCGCTCGGGTAGGTCGATTCGACAAGGGGCGACCTCGGTCCCCTTTGCGGGTCTACAACCGCCAGGGCGGTTTTGGTTCCCCCGATGTCGCCGGCAAGAAGCATGGGAAGCTCCTAATTAATAGAAAACAAAGTGATTGATCCAATCCAGGATCCATCCCCCTTCGCTGAGACTATGGGGGACGGGACGGTGGACAAGAAGTCCAAAATCCAAAACATAACGTCCGTGATTCGTGACCCGTGATTTGTAATTCGGCAAACGGGCTTCCAATCTGGACCTTAAATACTTGACCCTGAGTACTCCTCCTCTCCCATACGCCCAATCGCCCCACCGCCCCCTTTTGCTCCTGCTTCTTCTTGTCCCCATGCTCGCCCGCCGAAGCTTATAGCGAAGGCGGGTCACCGCGTCCCCGTGTCTCCGCGTCCGATCCTCACCCACTCGCCCCCTCTCCCCACCGCCTCCGTGAGCCTCCTGATCCCCGCCTGGACATCCCCGGTAATGTGAAACCTGATCACCCGCCGTCCGGCATCCAGTAGGGCCTGCCGGTCCCCAAGGGCCTGGGCCGCTTTGAGGACCCCGAAGCTGACCGAGGAGGCATTTTTTCCCGGTTCATCCGGTATGTTCAGGTCCCGGGCATCACCGGAGGTGATCTGGATGAACAGCCCCTTGCCCCCGTCTCCCTTGTGAAGCTGGCCGGTGGAGTGGAGGAAACGGGGGCCGAAGCCCACCGTGGTGGCTGTCTTGAGGGAATCCCGAATCCTGACCCTCAGATCTTGAAGGGCGGCTTCGCTCCCCTCGGTGGGATGAATATAGGCCTGCAGGGACACGTAGGATCCCGGCTCCCACTGTCGAAGGAAGCCGTTTATGCCCTCCTCAAGATTTCCGGGTGAGAGATCGGAATAGACCGCGATCCCCTCATCCTCCAGGGAGGGGTGCGGAGATGGAAGACTGCCGGACCGGCTGAATTCATCGAGCATGCGCCGGGCCTGGACCTTTGCCGATTCCACATTGGGCTGGTCGAAGGGGTTGATCCCCAGGACCGAACCGGCCACCGCGGTTGCCATCTCCCAGCGGAAGAACTCCCCACCCAGATCGCAGACATCCTCCAGGTCGATCCTGACACAGGGATAACCTGATTCCATCAGGTCTTGAACCGGCAGGTCGTAGGTGTCGTTATTCGCCAGACGGATGTGGACGAAGAACCTGTCCCTGCCGTAGACCTCCGGTGCACCGACAGGCTCACCGTCCACGGGAAGGACGCCCTTGCCCTCCTTTCCGGTGCTCTCCGCCAGGAGCTGCTCCAGCCAGGTGCCGAAGGTGGCGATCCCCGGAGAGGTGATGATGGTCAGTTTGTCAACGCCCTCCAAAGCCAGCAGGCCCATGGCGGCGCCGAGCTGTCCTCCCGTATTGTCGCCCTGAACGGGACAGTTAGCCGCCTCGCAATTGCAGGCCAGCGTGGCGGCCCGGTCCAGGAGAGTGTCGAGGTCTACACCGATGAGGGCGGCCGGTACAAGCCCGAAGTAGGAAAGGGCTGAATAGCGCCCGCCGATGTTCGGGTCGTTCAGAAAGGTGTGCCGAAATCGGTGATCCCGGGCGAGCTGTTCCAGGGAGCTTCCGGGGTCTGTGATGGCAGCGAAGTGACGTCCCGCTTCATCGGCGCCGGCGACGTCGACGACGCGGTTGTAGAAATACTTGAAGAAAGACAGTGTCTCAACCGTCCCGCCCGATTTCGTTGACACGACAAACAGAGTCCTGGCCGGGTCGTGCCGCTCGTCCATCTCGGCAACGGCAGCGGGGTCGGTGCTGTCCAGGACGGACAGGTCAAGATAGCCGTCGGCCACCCCGAACGTGCGGCGGAAGACGAGGGGCGCCAGGCTTGATCCCCCCATGCCCAGGAGGACAGAGTGGGTGTAGCCGTCCTCCCTCACGCGACCCACGAAATCCCGTATCTTCGGCAGAACCCCGGCCATGTTCTCCGGGCTGGCCAGCCACCCCAGCCTGTTGGTGATCTCCTCCGGCGATTGTTTCC
This sequence comes from bacterium, assembly GCA_041559575.1. GTDB lineage: Bacteria > BMS3Abin14 > BMS3Abin14 > BMS3Abin14 > BMS3Abin14. The sequence goes on along the minus strand of JBFFDD010000006.1, from coordinate 26,342 downwards.
ATACGGTGTGATCGTGGTCCCATATCCGGGCCATGACGTTCTGATCCCGTAATGCCTGTGTGGTTTGGCCGACGTTCTCTGTGTACTGCCCGAGTCTGGAGGTGAAATGAACACGGTGTTCCAAGAGCTCTTCACCCTTGGCCGAGATGCTCGACATGAGGGATTTAAAAGATGTCGAAAATAGCTCCACGCCCTGGACCAGAAGATCACCGGTGATCCGACCGAGGTCGATGCCCAGATCGGCCAATCTTTCCAGGTGTTCGGTTGCGGCGTCCAGACCCTCGTCGATCGTCGGTTTCACCTTTCCGTGATCGACAAAGGCGTGCAGGGTGTTGGTCGGAAGGGTGTTCACGGTATCCTTGCCGATGAGACTGTCCACGTACATTGTGTCAGGGAACAGGGGGTTCTTGGTGCTGGTACTGGCCCACAGAGGTCTCTGGACGCGGGCTCCCCTGGAGGCCAGGCTCTGCCACGCTGGACCGCTGAAGATCCGGCCAAACTCGGCGTATGCGGCCTTGGCGTTGGCAACGGCGGTTCTTCCCTGGAGGTCCGGCCGGCCCCGCTCGTCGAGAATCTCATCGACAACGGTATCCAAACGGCTGACGAAAAATGAGGCCACCGAGGCCACCCGGCTGACGTCCCCGCCTTGAGAGGCGATCTTTTCCAGGCCTTTGATGTAGGCGCCGGCGGCGGCTCTGTACTGGTCCAGGGAGAAAATCAGGGTCACATTGACATTGATCCCCTCGCCGACGAGGGTTTCAATTGCCGGCATGCCCTCCCTCGTGGCGGGAACCTTGATCATGAGGTTGGGGCGGCCGAGGGTCTCGAACAGGCGTTTACCCTCCGCAACGGTAATCTGGGTGTCGTTGGCCAGCAGAGGGTTGACCTCCAGGCTGACGAAACCGTCCGCCCCCTGGGTGGAGTCGTAAACTGGGCGGAGGGCGTCCGCAGCCATGGCGATGTCGTCCCGGGTCAGGGTGTCGTAGATCAAATCCACCGCCATCCCCGATCGAACCATGCTTTCCAGGTCGGCGTCGTAATCGGAACTCCCGGCAATGGCCTTCTCGAAGATGGAGGGGTTCGAGGTCATCCCGGTCAGGCCCATGCCGATGAGGCCATCGAGTTCACCTGAGGTGATGAAGGATCGCCGAATGTAATCGAGCCATATGGATTGGCCCAGCCGGTAGGCCTGCTGGATGGGGTTCATGGGGTTGCTCCTAAAATGAGTATTCAGGGTTGCTCCTAAAATGAGTATTCAGGATTCAGAATATATTCAATCCGCACGCATATATCGATGAAATCAACCTCGAACCGTCACCACATAACGAATAAAGGGTTTATCTACTGAATACCGAATAAAGAATACTGAATCCTGGTATTAATTCGCCTTCTCCAACTCCCTCACCTTCTCCAGCCTGCGGACGTGTCTCTCCTCATTGCTGAACCGGGCCTTGAGAAAGGCGTCGGAAAGTTCCCGGGCCAGTTCGGAACCAATGACACGGGCCCCCATGACCAGGACGTTCATGTCGTCGTGCTCGACCCCCTGGTGAGCGGAATAGGTGTCGTGGCAGAGACCCGCCCGAACCCCCGGGATCTTGTTGGCCGCCACCGACACGCCCACTCCGCTTCCGCAGATGAGAATCCCCCTGTCAGCTTTCCCCTCAGTCAGGGCATGCCCCACCCTGACGGCGATATCGGGATAATCCACCGGGTCATTGGTGTTGGTGCCGAGATCAAGGACCCCGTACCCTGCCCGGCGCAGGTGCTCGACGATGCCCTTCTTCAGTTCAAAGCCGGCGTGATCCGAGGCCACTGCTACGTTCATGGGAACTGCCTCCCGGGGAGAGGGTCAATAACCCTCCAGGTCGAACAACTTGTAGATAAAAGAATATTATAACATCTGCCGGTGGGCAAGGACGGGCCAAAGAAGTTAAGAAAATGTTATAACTCCGATAAAAAAAGTTGATAAGACGTGCCCATATTTGCAATTCATCCAAATGGGGTATATTTTTTTACTGTTCCAGTTCTTTACAAAGGAGATTAGTCGGCCTCACACCACCAGACCGGTTGACGGAAACGGGAGATGATCGATGAACGAGTTCGAACGCTGCATTCCTGAGGGAGGAGCAGCGGGTTTGTTTGCCCGGGGTATTGACGTGATCCAGGCTAATGTGGGCCTCAAATGCAACCAGTCCTGTGTCCACTGCCATCTCGGCGCTTCAATGGGCCGCCAGGAGGTCATGGGCTGGGACGTCATGGAAGAGGTTCTCGAGGTCGTTGCCGAGGTCAAGCCAAGGCTGGTCGATATCACGGGCGGCGCCCCGGAGATGAATCCTGATCTGAAACGGTTTGTCTCAGCCCTCACTGAAAGAGGGTCCCGGGTTCAGATTCGCACCAACCTGACGGCTCTCCTTGAACCTGGCCTGGAGGACCTTGCCGAATTTTTCAGGGGCCATCGGGTGGATCTCGTTGCTTCCATGCCCTGCTACCTCGAGGAGAATGTCCGAGCTCAGCGTGGACCATGGGTCTATGAGAGGAGCGTGGAGGCCATCAGGATGCTCAATCGGTTGGGTTACGGCACCGATTCAGGCCTTCAGTTGAATTTCGTCTACAATCCGGGAGGGGCGTTTCTTCCCGGTGACCAGGGAGCACTGGAGGAGGCCTACCGAAAAGAGCTCGATGAGAGGTTCGGGGTCCGCTTTACCAGGCTTCTGACCATAACCAACATGCCCATCGGCCGTTTCCAGGATGCCCTCCGCGAGAAGAAAAAGGATGATAAGTACCTTGATCTGCTGAAGGATTCCTTCAATCCTGACACCCTGGAGGGTCTCATGTGCCGAAGCCAGATCAGTGTCGGGTGGGATGGCGCCCTGTACGATTGCGACTTCAACCTGGCCCTCGATCTGGTCATGAATCACGGAGCCCCTGACCACATCGACCGTTTCGACGCCGATTCGGTGGCCCAGAGAAGGATCGTCACCGGAGTCCACTGCTTCGGTTGCACCGCCGGAAGCGGATCGTCCTGCGCCGGAGCCCTGACCTAGGCCCCCAAGTATCCCCGATCGGTGCCATTTAATCCGGTTTTCCGTGGGGGCGGATACGCCCCCTTTTCATCTCTGTTAGACTTTTCAAAGGCCGCACCATCCAGTCCAGGGGGGGCACATGGCGATAATTACCGAAGGGGAGAACAAGGATAAATCGGGAGGCGGATCCAGGAAGATCATCATTTTTGGGGCGGCGGTCATCCTGCTCGGGTTCCTCGTCTACAATCGAGCCTTCTTTCAGGAGCTCATGCGGTCATCACTGGAATGGATCCAGGATCTGGGTCCTCTCGGCTCCGTTGTCTTCGTGGTCGTCTACATCCTCGCCACCATCTTCTTTCTCCCCGGATCCATCCTGACCCTCGGCGCGGGTTTCGTCTACGGTCTGATCAAAGGATTCGTCATCGTGTCCATAGCCTCAACCCTGGGGGCGACGGGCGCCTTTCTGGTCGGGCGATACCTGGCCCGGGAGTGGGTGGCCCGGAAGGTAGAGGGCAACACCCGGTTCAGGGCCATCGACGAGGCGGTGGGCGAGGCAGGGTGGAGGATCGTAGGTCTGACGAGGCTGTCCCCGGTGTTTCCCTTTAACATGCTCAACTACGCCTACGGCTTGACCAAGGTATCCCTGAGAGATTACTTCCTGGCCTCGTGGATCGGTATGATGCCCGGCACGGTCATGTATGTTTACTTCGGGACCGTCGCCGGGAGCCTGGCGACCCTGGGAACGGACCGGGGTAATCAGACCCCGGCCCAGCTGGGCATCAAGATCGTGGGGCTGGTCGCCACAATTGTCGTGACCGTCTACATCACCAGGATAGCCAAAAGGGCCCTGTCGGCCCGGGTCGAGGGAATCGAAGCCGATCCCGGCGGCCCGGATGATTCGAAAGAGAGGATCGACCATGAATGATCCGGTCAAAATCCTGCCCGAGGACCAGTTCAACCGGAAGCTGGCCTCAAACGTCCATCCCCCGGACTGGGTGAACCCGGAACCGGGTCCGGTCTACAACCTGGTCGTCATTGGGGCGGGGACCGCCGGTCTGATAACCGCCGCAGGGGCGGCCGGTTTGGGTGCAAAGGTCGCTCTGATCGAGAGGCACCTGATGGGCGGGGACTGCCTCAACGTGGGCTGCGTCCCCTCCAAGAGCATCATCAGGTCCTCGCGGGCGGCCTTCGATGTGAGGGACGCCCACCGGTTCGGCGTCAAAGTCCCCGGTGGCGCCGAAGTGGATTTCCCGGCGGTCATGGAGAGGATGCGCCGCGTCCGTGCCCGCATCAGCGACAACGACTCGGCCCGAAGATACCGTGACGAGCTGGGAGTGGACGTCTTTATCGGCAACGGTGTGTTCACCGGTCCTGACAGCGTGGAGGTGGACGGGAAAGCCCTCCGTTTCAAACGGGCGGCCATCACCGCCGGCGCCCGGGCCTTCGAGCTTCCCATCGAGGGCCTGGCCGAGGCGGGATTCCTCACCAACGAGACCGTCTTCTCCCTGACGGAGAGGCCGCCCCGGCTGGCCGTCATCGGGGCCGGTCCCCTGGGGTGCGAACTGGCCCAGACCTTTCAGCGCCTGGGCAGCGGGGTCTCCCTCCTCGAGGTGGGTCCCCAGATCCTCTCCAGGGAGGATCGCGACGCCGCCAGGATAGTCGAGGAGTCCTTGGTAAGGGATGGTGTGGAACTGGTGTTGTCCTGTAACATCAGCCGGGTCGAGGGGACACAGGAGGGCAAGGTCCTCCACCTCGAGTGCGGCGGCGATATGAAACGGGTCGTCGTCGATGAGATCCTCATCGGCGTGGGCAGGGTCCCCAACGTGGACGGTCTCGATCTTGAGTCGGCAGGGGTAGCTTACGATGCCAGGAAAGGGGTCGAGGTCGACGACAGACTTCGAACCACCAACCCCAGGATCTACGCCGCCGGGGACATCTGTTTTCCCTACAAGTTCACCCACACCGCCGACGCCACAGCGCGCATCGTCATTCAGAACGCCCTGTTCTGGGGCCGGAAAAAGGCTAGCGCCCTGAATATCCCATGGTGCACCTACACCGACCCGGAGATCGCCCACGTCGGCCTGTACGAGAAGGACGCTGTTGACAGGGGGATCCCCGTCGACACCTACACCATAGCCATGGGTGACGTTGACCGCGCCCTGGCCGACGGGGAGGAGGAGGGGATGGTGAGGATCCACGTCAGGAAAGGATCCGACGCCATCCTCGGCGCCACCATCGTCGCCCGCCACGCCGGGGAGATGATCAGCGAGATCAGCGTGGCGATGCAGGCCAGGCTCGGTCTGGGGGCTCTGTCATCGGTCATCCATCCCTACCCCACCCAGGCCGAGGCCATCCGCCGGGCGGCAGACGCCTACAACAGGACCCGGCTGACGCCCAGGGTCAAGGGGATCTTCGAGCGGATCCTGAAATGGCAGAGGGGTGGGGGTTAGGGGCAGTATCGGGGTGCCGGGGTAACGGGGTGTCGGGGTAACAGGACCGAACCTCAACCGGACAAGCCGATGACAGGTAAGGCCTGTTTTTTCTGCGAGGGACAGGAGACAGAACACTGGAAATAACCCGTAGTAAAGCGATGAAAACTGAATAGGCAGGTGTATTGATGTTAAAGGTTCGACGCATAGCTCGGGCCGGCGCGCGGACAGCAATTTGCCGGACGGAATTTACTCCGACACACCATTACACCGATACCCCGACACCCTGATGAAATCTCGCCTCATAGTCTTCACCCGCTACCCCCAACCCGGAACAACAAAAACCCGGCTGATCCCCGAGCTGGGGCCGGAGGGCGCCGCGGACCTTCACCGGAGGATGACCGAGCACACCCTGGAATGTGTCAGGCCCGTCACCGGGTCGGGATTCGACATCCAGGTCCGGTTCGAGGGCGGAAACGAAGGTCTCATGGAGGATTGGCTGGGTTCTGAGCTGGAATACCGTCCCCAGGGAGAGGGGGACCTGGGGGCCAAGATGGAGAGGGCGTTCCGGGAATCCTTCGCCGAAGGTTACACCGAGACGGTTATCGTCGGGACCGACTGTCCGTCCCTGGCCGCGGACGATGTCCTCACCGCCTCTGAACTTCTGCGGGACAACCCCATCGTCCTTGGACCCGCCACCGACGGGGGCTACTACCTCATCGGAATCCGTTCCGGCGCTCAGGAGGGGGTCTTCCCCGCCGTATTTCAAGGAATTCCCTGGGGAACAGGAGATGTCCTGGTAAGAACGGTCAATGCTCTGGCCGACGCCCGCGTCGACCTGGGCCTTCTGGACGACAGGGACGATGTGGACGAACCGGGGGATCTGATTCACTGGGAACGCATTGAGCCGGGTTCCCTGACCCGCCCGCCGGCGGAAAGAAGCACGATCTCGGTGATCGTACCCGTATTTGACGAGGAAGAGAGGATCGGAGAATTCCTGAAGAACCTTCGCGACACGGATACCGAGGTGATCGTCTCCGATGGGGGGAGCAGGGATGATACGGTGAGGATCTGCCACCTGGAAGGGGTCCGGGTGGTGTCCGGTCCGCCCGGCCGCGCGAGGCAGATGAACACCGGAGCAGATAAGGCTAACGGCGATCTGCTCGTCTTCCTCCATGTGGACACGATCCTGCCGTCCCGGTTTCCCGACCTGATAAGGGAAACGATCGAGGCGGGCGCCGTCGCCGGGGCGTTCTCCTTCGGTGTCAAGGTTAACAGCTGGTCCATGGGTCTCATCCAGTGGGCCGCCAACTTCAGAGCCTGGAGGCTGGGCGTGGTGTTCGGGGACCAGGCGATCTTCACCACCAGGGAGGCATTCCTCGCCGCCGGTGGGGTCCCGGATCAGCCGATCATGGAGGATTATGAGCTGTGGCGGCGTCTGAAGAGGGTCGGCAGGACCGAGATCATCCCCGTGAGGGCCATAACCTCCGCCCGGAGATGGTCCGAGAAAGGCACATGGCGGACGACCCTCATCCACCAGGCGGTGACCTGGCTGTACGTCCTCGGTGTTTCACCGGAGAGGCTGGCGGGGTGGTACAGGGCGAAAATGGGGAGTGAAGCGGGAAAATAGAGAATGGAAAATAGAAAATGGAGCAATGGAGATTGGAAATTAGAACACTAAAATTTCAGGATCAGGCGAAGAACAGGTTAACTCTGCGATCATCTGTTGGTTGGACAATAATTGTATTTACGGATTTATTGATTCTGCAATCTCCAATCTTCCATTTTCTATTCTCTGTTTTCCATTCTCCATTCTCCATTTTCTCATGTGAAAGGAAAACCAGATGCCAGAACTGCCGGAGGTGGAGACGTTCCGAGAGGATTTTCAGGAGAGGTTCGTGGGCAGAAGAATTGCCGGGGTCCAGTTGGAGCCGGACTCCCGTCTGAGGGACCCTTTTCCAGCGGACCTGGAAATTCGTCTTTCGGGGACCCAGTTCACCGGAACCCGCCGCCACGGCAAATACCTGTTCGCCGGGACCGAAGGGGGGGGATCCCTGGTCCTTCATTTCGGCATGACGGGGCATTTTCAGGATTTATCCGCCTCCGAAGCGGCTCCGCCCTACTGGCTGCTTCTGATCCGGTTCCGGGACGGGGGACGGCTGGCCCTCTGCGACATGCGGAAGCTGGGGACGGTAACCTGGGCCGACAGTGTCGAGGCGTTCGTCGCAGCCCGGAACCTGGGACCTGACGCCATGGATCCCGGCCTCGACCCGGTCGGATTTGAGGCGATCTTCGCCGGCAGGAGGGCCCTGCTCAAGCCGGCGCTCATGAACCAGTCCCTCATCTCCGGCATCGGCAACCTGTACGCCGATGAGATCCTGTACCAGAGGGGCATCCATCCCGGGAGGAGGATCCATGAACTACCGGGAGGGGAGTTGGGTATGATCTTCCGCGCAATGAGAGAGGTCCTGACAACATCGGTCCGTCTGCGGGCCGATTTCTCCCGGTTCCCGGATAATTACCTTCTTTTCGATCGAAGGGTGGGCCGGGGGTGCCCGCGCTGCTCCGGGACACTCGATAGAATGCAGATCCAGGGACGGACGGCCGTTTTCTGTCCCGGCCACCAGGATTAGCGGGCCGGGTGGGTCCGTCCCTTTCAGGGGCCTGGCCCGGCCGGACACCCCTTGTAGGTATTTGTCAGATTTTGTCTCCCCACCTCCCTTCCACTATACTATTTATCATTGAGGGTTGTGGAACGGACGGCCCTTTTGAGGTAACGGATTACATATTATTCTGGCGACCGGTCCCCAAAGCCGCCCACCCTGGAGGGGGAAAGCGTTAAATATCAACAGGTTCCATTAAGGCACGATATTTGCTCATTCAAATATCGCCTTTTCTTGGCGATATTGTCAGTAATGTCATTCCGGCTTGCCGGAGGGAGTTACCACAGGGGGTGAATGATGAAAGGAAAAATATCCGTAACGGTTCTGGCGGTGATGATCCTCGGTCTGATCATCGTGCCCGGTTTCACCGCCATCGACGACAACATGGACACGGGGAAGACCTTCGGCTGCGGCAAATCGAGCGGCTGGGACGACGACAGGGACGACGAGCGCACGGCCACCCTTTACTTCACAGCCGTTGAGGGAGCGGAGGGCAAGAACGACAATGCCCCATGGGGAGAGATGGACTACACATTCTGCGGCGAGCCGTCCAAGTTCGTGTTCAACGGCCACAACCTGAAGCGCGACATGGGATACACCCTCATATGGGAGGCCAGTATCCCCGACACCATGGATACGCCCATGATCGAGGCATACCCCGCAACGTCCAACCACGGCGGCAACGTCCACATCAAGGACGCTTTTCCGGCGATGGATCTGGCCATGATCGAGTTCTACCTGGTCGAGAACGGAACGAATAACCTGGTCCTGGTCGGCGACGAGCCCATCTCCTACAGCCTGATGTGCGAGGAGGTGCCGGTGGAGTGCCCGGAGGGCATCTACGCGGCCGACCTGGCGGAGCTGGACGGCGGCACCGCGGAAGAAGTGGCCGCATCTGGCAAGGCGCTGTTCCTGACCGGGCCTTCCGGCGAGGAGATCTACTACAAACTGATGGCCGACGGGGCCGGAAGTGTGATCGACGCCTATATCCGTATCGCCGAGACGGGCAGCATCGAGGATCAGCGCCTGGTGCAGATCTACCCCTCCGAGATGGACCTGAACCTGATGGGCCACGACTTCATGGCCCTGGGGGTGATCAACGCGGACGACAGGTTCAATACGGCCGTTCTCGGCACCGCCGATCCGGTGGGAGGCCTGATCAGGGCTTTTAACGCCGGCCTGGCCTACGTCGAGATGGGCGGCCTGTCCGGGGAGATCCTCTCCGCCGACTGCGAAGAGCTCAGGGATCTGTGGGAGACACACCTCCTTCTGTGGGACGGCATGTGCGACGACCGGGACGGCGATGATAGGGAGGAATAGGCAGCAGTAGAAGGAAAACATCCGCTGTCGATCGAACCGGTATTGTGCTTTTACCGCTTCTTATACTTGAAAAGGGCCGATATCAGCCCTCTGGAAAAGACAAAGGGGGAGCCAGGGCATAATTATAAGGACAGGTGGATTGCCACTCACAGGAACCCTGCCTCAGCGGCGGAGCATGAGTTGCTCCGCCGTTTTTTTTAGCTTCCGGCCTGTCGGGCAGAGGGGATGGGTCGATTCTGTCCCATCAGGGGGAAGATTTTCCCGGCAGAGGTGAAATATGGTTGAGGTTTTGTTAAGGTACGGTTAAGATGCGCTCGCCAATTAACGCATATTAAGGAGATTCTGCCATGAGAAGGACCATATTCGAGCTTTTCGCCAAATCCCCCTTCGGTCCCCTTCAGGACCACATGCGCAAGGTCATGGAGTGTGTCCGGATGGTGCCCGATATCTTCCGAGCCCTGGAGGAGGATGAGGAAGACAGGCTTGAACAGCTCGTTGATGAGATCAAGAGGGCCGAGTTCGAGGCGGATCTTATCAAGAACCAGATCCGGGGGGACCTTCCCAAGACCGTCTTCACACCGGTGGACCGCAGCGACCTTCTGGACATTCTGCGATTTCAGGACAGGATCAGCGACGTGGCCGAGGACGTGGGTGTTCTCCTGAGCATGCGCCATCTTCCCTTCCCTGAGGAGATTCGGCCGAAATTCTGGATTTTCATGGACCAGGTCATGGTCACGGTGGAGCAGTTCGGCCGGATCAGCGAGGAACTGGACGAGCTGGTCGAGGCGTCCTTCGGCGGCGCGGAAGCAGGCAAGGTCACCGAAATGATCGACAACCTGGGGCATGAGGAGCACAAAGCAGACGTGAAACAGTACGATCTCGTTAAGGAACTGCTGACCCTTGAGGATAAAATCGGACCGGTCAACGTGATCCTGTGGATGAAGGTCCTCGAAGCGGTAGGCAATATCGCCAACGGAGCCGAGAAGACCGGAAACCGTATACGGATGCTTCTGTCAAGATAGGATAATAATTGTTCGAACTCAGCCTCAGTGTTTGGGTCTTCTGGGTCAGTGCGGCCGCTTGCGCCTACATGGCGTGGAACATCGGGGCCAACGATGTGGCCAACGCCATGGGCACATCCGTCGGTTCGCACGCCATCAACCTCAAACAGGCGGTCCTCCTGGCGGCCATTTTCGAGTTCGCCGGAGCTTTCCTGGTTGGTGGGCACGTCACCAACACGGTGCGCAAGGGAATCGTCTCCCCTACCGTCTTCGCCGACAACCCGGAGGTGTTCGTTATCGGCATGATGGCGGCCCTGCTGGCCTCCGGGATCTGGCTGAACCTGTCCACCTTTCTGGGCCTGCCCGTTTCCACCACCCACAGCATCGTTGGATCCATCGTCGGCTTCGGCCTCCTCATGGGGGGGATAGCGGCCATCAGGTGGGGCAAGCTCGGGTCCATCGTAATGAGCTGGTTCGTCTCGCCCCTGTTCGGCGGCTTGGTGGGGTTCCTCACCTTCCTGTTCATCAAAAGGTCAGTGTTGGCATCCTGGAACCCGGTCAAGGCGGCAAACAGGGTCGTCCCGATCCTCCTGTTCCCGGTGGTGTCGGTTATCGTCCTGTCCATGATCTACAAGGGGCTCAAGAACCTTCACCTGGACATCCCCTTTACTAGGGCCCTTCTGATAGCCATGGGATGTGGTTTCCTCGCCTATCTGTTCATGAGGTTCTTCCTCGCCTGGAAATACACGCACCGACCGAGCAGACGAAAGGAGGCTTTCGAACAGGTGGAGGGGATCTTTGCTCACCTTCAGGTGGGGACGGCCTGTTATGTCGCCTTTGCCCATGGGGCCAACGATGTGGCAAATGCCATCGGTCCCTTCGCGGCCATCGTCTCCGTCTTTCAAACCGGTACCGTGGAGATGAAGGTGGGGGTCCCGATATGGGTACTGGCGTTGGGGGGAATGGGGATCGTCATAGGTCTTGCCACCTGGGGATACCGGGTCATCGAGACTGTCGGCAAGAAGATCACCATGATCACCCCCTCCCGAGGGTTCTCCGCCGAGTTCGCCACCGCGACTACGGTTCTGGTCTGTTCCAAGATGGGCCTTCCCGTCTCTACCAGTCACACCCTGGTCGGTTCAGTGATCGGCGTCGGGTTGGCCAAGGGAATGGCGGCTCTGAACCTGAGGATCATCCGCAGCATCGTCAATTCCTGGCTGATCACAGTGCCGGCCACGGCCCTGTTTACGGTCCTGGTCTTCTTTGTGCTCAGGCTGGTCATCCTTTAGGTCCCCCAATCCCATGTCGGACTGGTTCTACTTCCTCATCTTTCCCGCGGTTGGAGCTCTGGTTGGCTGGTTCACCAACTGGCTGGCCATTCGAATGCTATTTCGCCCCCGCAGGCCCGTTAACATCCTGGGGATAACCCTCCAGGGAGTGATCCCCAGGCGCCACGCCGACCTGGCCCACCGGGTGGCCGAGACCGTAGAGAATTCCCTGCTCACCCAGCAGGACCTGGAGCAGGCCATGACCGGCGTCCAGTGGGAAGATGAGATCAGAGCTCTCATCGCCAGGATCCTCGACGAGAAAGGTCCCGGGACGGTGATCGGAAAGATCCCCGGTCTGGCCCAGGCCTGGTCCAATGTCATAATCCCCTCTCTGCAGGAGGTTCTGGGCAAGGAGATCAACCGGTTCATCACCATGAGCCAGAGGACGATCATCGTCAAGCTGCGGTCCTCGGTGGACGTCAAAGAAATTGTTCGCGACAGGGTGGAACAGTTCGAGGTTGAAGCCCTCGAGGGGTTGATAAAGGGCATTGCCCGCAACGAATTCGGCCACATCCAGATCGTGGGGGCCCTGACCGGCGGGGCGATCGGGGTGGTCCAGGGGCTGATCCTGATCCTCACTTCCTGACCGCCGGAAAGCGAACCGGAACCGTGCGCCGGGATCGTGATGCTCCAAGGGCGGTTCCCTGGTAAAACAACCTAATATTGGCCACCCTGTCCTTTTGTGGTGCCCTTTCAGCCTTTGCCTGATTTATCCTCTCTACCCCTCTCCGTTTGCGGCGGGATGGTCAAAAGGCCGGTGTGGATATTGAACGGTTGGCTGATCGGCCCCCATTTTCAGTCGTTAGTTTCCCAATGGTCTTTCCCTCTTTGTTACCAATTCGTGAACAGTGTCTGTTCTCATCATCGGTGGAAGAAAGGGGCTGATGAATATGGTTGAGACGAGGGTCAAAAAAGTCCTCCTGGTGGAGGACGACAGGGATATATCCCATCTGGTGAAACTGCACCTGCAGGACGAGGGGTACGAGGTGAGCACCGCCGAGGACGGGAACACCGGTCTGGATCAGGCCCAATCCGGCGATTTCGGTCTGATCATCCTCGATCTCATGCTCCCCGGCATGGACGGCCTGGATCTCTGCAGGGCGCTCAGGGAGGCGTCCAATTACACCCCAATTCTCATGCTGACCGCCAAATCCTCCGAGCTGGACCGGGTCCTGGGCCTGGAGATGGGGGCCGACGATTATCTGACCAAGCCGTTCAGCATCAGAGAGCTGGTGGCCAGGGTCAAGGCGATCTTCAGAAGGTTGAGGATTGAAGGTGCCGCAGGTGATGCCGAAAGCGGAGATATCATCACCAGAGGGGAGCTGGTCATCGACACCGAAAAAAGAAAGGTGATCCTGTCAGGAACCCCGATCAACCTGACGGCGAAGGAGTACGATCTCCTTCTTCATTTTGCCAGCCACCCTGGGCGGGTCTACACGAGGGCCCAGCTTCTCGACCAGGTCTGGGGATACGGTTACGAGGGTTACGAACACACGGTCAATTCCCACATCAACAGGCTGAGGGGAAAGATCGAAGAGGATCCGGCCAGCCCGAGATATGTGCTCACCGTGTGGGGAGTGGGTTACAAGTTCGCCGATCGTGAGGATCTGGAGCAGCCGAAAGAATGATCAGAACCATCCACGGCAAGATGACCGCCCTCATGCTGGGCCTGTTCTATCTGGCCGGATTCCTGTTTATTATCCTGGTCCTGTTTTCAAACCGGATGTACTTCCGCGAGGCCAGCCAGGAGATCAACCGCAACATCGCCAAGCAGATCGTCTCCAAGCAGGAACTTCTCAGGGGCGGTCAGATCAACCAGGAAGCTCTGTCGGCCATCTACCGCGACCTTTTAACCGTGAATCCCACAATCACCGTCTACCTCCTCGACCTGTATGGTCGCATCCTCTCCTCGTCCGTCGACCCGGCTTCCCTCCGGCAGGATCACGTTTCCATGGAGCCCGTGATCCAGTTCTCGGCCGGCGAGAGAGCCTTCCCCATCCTGGGAGACGATCCGGCAGACCCGGCTAATCCCAAGATCTTCTCCGCCTGTCCCATACCCATCGGGGGCACCCCTGAAGGGTATCTCTACATCACCCTGGGTGAGGGGGAGCATGAGTCCATTACCCGGATGCTCACCGGCAGTCACATAGCCCGGTTGAGCGTCTTCGCTATTCTGTCAGGCATCGTGCTGGTGTCCCTGATGGGACTTTTTCTGTTCCGCCACCTCACCCGCAGGTTGCGCCGGCTGACCCGGGAGGTGGAGGCCTTTAAGGAAGGAGATTTCTCGGAGTCCGACACAATCCCCGACGAGAACAGCGCCGGTAAGGGTGACGAGATCGACCAGCTGCACCACAGATTCCATGAGATGGCCCAACGCATCGGTGCTCAGGTGAAGGCACTTAAGGATTCGGACTCTTTGCGGCGCGAACTGATCACGAATATCTCCCACGATCTGCGGACGCCGCTGACCTCCCTGCAGGGTTACCTGGAAACTCTGGTGGTGAAGGAGGGCCTCGCCGACGGGGAACGGCAGAAATTCCTGGACACGGCCCTCCGGCACAGCAACAGGCTGCGCAGACTGGTAGCAGACCTTTTCGAACTGGCCAAGCTGGACGCCGGGGAGGTCCGGTACCACCCTGAGTCCTTTTCCCTGTCGGAACTGATCCTGGACATCCTCCAGAAACACCAGCTGAGGGCGAGTGAAAAGGGAGTTCGACTTAACTCCGACTTCAACGCCCATCTGCCTTTTGTTACCGCTGATATCGGTCTCCTGGAGAGGGCCCTGGAAAACCTCATCCGTAATGCCCTTCAGTACACACCGGAAGGAGGATCTGTGACGGTATCGATCGATCAGGAGGGGGATTCTCTGGTCGTTCAGGTCAAGGACACCGGATACGGGATCCCTGAGCCGGACCTCCCTCACATCTTTGACCGGTACTATCGTTCTGAGGCCACCGAGGACCAGTATGCCGAGGGGACCGGTCTCGGCCTGGCGATCACGAAAAGGATCATTGAGCTCCATGGTGCATCGGTAGATGTCCAGAGCGAGGTCAACGGGGGTTCGACCTTCGCTTTCAGGTTGCCCATTTCCGCAGGGACGGGCCAGGATTGACCGACGTGGGGTAAGGGATTTCTACTCTTTCAGGAGGTAGTCTCCGATAACATCCTTGATGAGATCGGCAACAGCCTTCTCGTTATCCAGCATCTGCCAGAGGATCTCCAGGTTCTTATGGCGGAGGTCCTTTCCGTCTTCCCTGTCCACAATGATGACAGTGTTGTAGAAAAAGTCGTATTTTTTCTCGTAGCGCTCACTGCCCTTCTGGTCAAGGTCGATCACCCTGAAAACCAGTTCCCCCGATTTCATCTCCCCGGCAAAGGAATCCTCCAGGATACTTTTGATCATCTCCTCGAGCCGGTAACATTCCTGGCATCGAAAACGTCGGTGGAACTGGTAAACAACGACTCCATCGCTGGGTAGTGGGTCAGCGGATAATTGCGCCGGACCGATTTGAGAAACCTGCACAGGTGCCAGGAAACCGGAAAGGATCAGCCATGTTAAGAGCACGGTTCGCAGAAAGGTCCTTTTCATTTCGGGATTCTCTCGCTGGCAATGGGTTGGAATCTGTCAGGACCAAATAATAACCATTACAGATTATTTGTCCAGATACCCGGTAAGAAGGAGAGGGAAAAAGGATTGTTCAGGTCGATGAATCGGACCGGTTACAGGGGCCGAGAAAGGGCGGCTTTTAAGAAAGATCAGCCGCCCGCCAGGAAAGGTCTGATCTCCCTCTGGAGGAGCTGGATCGTGGCCTCCCGGTCGCTGTAGATCTCCCAGATCCGGTCGATGTTCTTGAACCGTTCGGCTTTTCCAGCCCTCTTTTCCACCACGATGACCGAGTTGAACAGGAGATCGTACTCGTCCAGGTAATGCCTGTTCTCCCCATCGTCGATGTTTACGAAGCACAGGGCGAGACGGCCGTCCCTGAACTCCTGGGAAAAATATTTCTCCATGGTCTCGTGGAGGGTGGATTCGACTATGAGGCACGAGGGACAGCGGAATTTGCGATGGAAGTAGTAGACGACGATCTGGTCTTCGGTGAGGATGCCTCTGCATCCATCGGTGACCTCATCAGTGATCTCACCGGTTGGTTCAGCGAGGGAGACACCGGGAGCCAGGATCACCGGCATGAATAAGGCTGCCGCGAGGATGATGCAGATGACGGTTAGAAATAGGAATTCCCTATTGTTCATGATAACCACGTTCTCCTCAAAAAGATGGTCGTAACAACGGGCAGTAACATACTACAAACCGGGCAAAGATTCCAGAGGGGAAGAGGGGGTGAAGGGGCGAAGAGTAGACACGGGGACACGGGGACACGGGGACGCGGGGAAAGCGGTTGTCACTGCGAAACGGTATTAGTGTGAAGCGATCCCAGACTGAAAACCGGGAACTGGCATTGAAGACCAAGAACGTGACCCGGGGACATTTTTCCCCCTCTGTGACCTCTGTGGTTAATTGCCTGTTTTCTCCGGTTCGATGGTGATGATGGTCACCTCGGGAGGGGCCAGGACGCGCAGGGGGGGACCCCAGGTCCCGGTTCCCCGACTGGTGAAGATCGCCGAGCCCTTTCCCAACTGATAGAGGCCGCTCAGGAACGGATATTCGATCCTGACCAGGTAATTGAAGGGGAAGATCTGTCCCCGGTGCGTGTGACCGGACAGCTGAAGATCGAAGCGCCCCTCCAGCCCTTCCCCGACCCAGGGGCGGTGCTTGAGCAGGACGGTGAACCTGTTCCGCTGAAGACCCGGCAGGACCGGGGACTCGTCGGTCCGGATGTCCCCATGCATCCGCCTTCCGGCGGGGTCATCCACTCCGGCCAGGGTAAGGAGGTCGCCCACCGGCTGTGATTCGCCGCGAAGGACCTTGAATCCGCTTCGGCGGTGAAAATCCAGGCTGTGATCCAGTCCGGCGTAGAACTCGTGATTGCCCATCACCGCGAACTTGCCGAGGGGTGGCTTTATGTCGGAGAAGACCGTCGACAGGTGGTCCAGGTGAGGGGAGAAGCCGTCCACCAGGTCGCCGGTGGAAACCAGGACGTCGGGATCGGTCTCCCTGAGGATCCTGGCGATCTGGCGAACCCTACCTTTTCCCTCGATCATCCCCAGGTGGACATCCGAGATCTGTGCGATCCTCACGGGTTGTCTGCCGGAGGGAAGAAGATTGGTCCTGATGGAGATATGCTCCACCCTCAGGTTTCGGGCCTCGATGGATCCCCAGATGATCAACAGGAGCACCACCAGGCTGAGAACGCGAAATCCGGCGACTGCGCCAATGGTGAGTCTGGAGGAGACGGGGACAGCCAATGCGGCGATCCGAAGGCCGAGATTCCAGATATCCAGGAGAAGGCCGAAAGCGAGAAACCAAAGGGCGACGGCCATCCACAGGTAAACTGTGTAGGCGAGGGCCGTGGCGGGGAGGTGCAGGCCCGCCCTCTCCATGAGGCGGACCAGGATCGGACCGGTGATCATTATGAGCAGGAAGGCGATGAGACCGAAGAGCCGAACCCCCTGCAGGTGGTAGGCGACCTGGACCCGCCACAGGAAATAGGCGTTCATGCTGCCGTATATGGAGAGAAAGATGAGGAGAAATAGGGACATGGGGTGTTTCTCCTTGAGGAGAAGAAAAGTCAGATATTATAAATTGGAGATTAAAAATTGGACACGGCACATTAGAAATTAGAGGTTTGAATATGACAATTATACATGCGGGCTATCTTACTCATTTATATTCGAATTTCCAATCTCCAATCTCTATTCTCTATTTTCCCTTTCCCATCCATCTTTATTCTTGACAAAAATGGTAGGGTGTTTAATAGTAATCATTGTCGATAAGGAGGATTCATTGGAAAAGTCTCTGGTCAGGATGACACGGCAGAGACGGGTAATCCTTGAGGAACTGGAGAAGGTCAAAACCCATCCCACTGCCAAGGCAGTATACCTGCGGGTTCGCCGGAAACTGCACCGGATCAGCCTTGGGACCGTTTACAGAAATCTGGAAACCATGTCGGCAGCAGGACTGATCCAACGACTGGATCTGGGAGGGACCCAGCGCCGCTATGATGGTGACCGCAGCCCCCATCTCCATATACGGTGTACCGAATGTGGCAAAATTGCTGATGTCGACCGAATGCCAAAGCCCGAATTAGAGCTGGATAGTGGCCCTGTCCCCGAGCAGGTGGAGGGTTTCACAATCACCGACGTGAAAATCCTGTATGAAGGGCTCTGCCCGGTCTGCTGGCCGAAGCTGGACAAAACCCGGAAGGGCAGGGCAATTGGATAGAGGGCGGGTCGGGTCGGCTGTGATCCTGGACCGGGAGCGTTTCGAAGTGCTCTACTTGGCCTATAACCGCAGGGAGTATCTGCATCCTGATCCCCTGGCGGTTGTCTGTGATTACGGGTGCAAAGCCGACAGGGAGATTGCCGGCCTGATCGCATCCTCGCTGGCGTACGGTCGTGTTGTTCAAATCCTGACAAGTCTCGAAAAAGTGTTCGGTGTGATGGGTGGCTCACCGAATAAGTACCTCCTGAGCCGAGGCGTAGAGCAGATTGAAACCGATTTCGCTGAATTCAGGCACAGATGGACCAGCGGCAGGGATCTGTCGGGCCTCCTGATCGGTGTCCGGCAGGTCCTTATTGAATTCGGTTCGCTGGAAGCTTTCTTCCTCGATGGCATGGATGACAACGATCCAGACGTGGTTGCCGCTCTGGGCGCCTTCGTGGAGGGGCTTAAAAGGAGGTCAGGTGCTGTTGGAAACAAATTGCTGGCTGACCCCGAAAAGGGGAGCGCCTGCAAGAGGTTGAACCTTTTCCTCAGGTGGATGGTCCGCCAGGACGATGTTGATCCCGGCGGCTGGACAGGGGTCGACCCCTCCAGGCTCGTCATCCCCCTCGACACCCACATGCATCGGATTTGCCGATCGCTTGGTCTGACGGAGCGCAGGCAGGCCGACCTTAAATGCGCTGTAGAGATAACACGGGCCTTTAGGACCATCTCGCCCTCTGACCCGGTCAAATACGACTTTTCCCTCACCCGGTTCGGCATCAGGGGCGATCTCAGTGTTGAGGAGCTGTTGGAGCGGGTTGGAGAATAAGAACTGAGAACGGAGAACGGAGAACTGACAACCTTAAACGTTAAACCTGAAACTCGAAACTTTCTCAAAGGAGGAAACACATTGAGCCTGAAAGGAACCCAGACCGAGAAAAACATACTGACAGCCTTCGCCGGCGAATCGCAGGCGAGGAACCGCTATACCTACTTCGCCAGCAAGGCCCGTAATGAGGGTTACCGGCAGATCGCTGAGATCTTCGAGGAGACCGCCGATCAGGAAAAGGAGCACGCCAAAAGGCTTTTCAAACTTCTCGAGGGTGGGGAGGCTGTGGTGACCGCTTCCTTTCCTGCTGGTGTAATAGGGACGACGGTGGAGAATCTGGATGAGGCCGCCGGTGGCGAAAATTACGAGTGGACCGAGATGTACCCGGGATTCGCCGAAACCGCCCGGGCCGAAGGATTCGGGGATATTGCGGTGATCTTCGAGGCCATTGCTGTGGCGGAAAAACAGCACGAGAAGCGATACCGTGCCCTGATCGCCAACATCGAGGCCGGTAGGGTGTTCAACCGGGAGGAATCGGTAACCTGGCGTTGCCTGAACTGCGGCTATCTCCACGAGGGGACAGAGGCAGCCCACGAATGTCCTGCCTGCGCCCACCCCCGGGCCCATTTCGAGGTGCTGTGCGAGAACTGGTGATATAATAGGATGGTAAAGTGCCAGGTTCTGAGTTCTAAGCACCAGGTTTTATTCCTAGGTCTCTGTGTTTAGCACTCAGATCTAAAAGGTATTAATACTCTAAAGAAGGAGACAGAGATATGGCGGAGAGATTGCAGGTTTACAAGTGTGAACTGTGTGGAAACATCGTGGAGGTCTTCCATGCGGGACAGGGCGAACTGGTGTGCTGCGGCCAACCGATGAACCTTCTGGCCGAGAATACAGTGGATGCCGCTGTGGAGAAGCACGTTCCCGTCATCGAGCAGACCGATCACGGGATCAAGGTCACGGTGGGCAGTGTTCCCCATCCCATGGAGCCTGAACACTATATCGAGTGGATCGAGGTCGTTGTTGACGGCAAGGCCTATACCGAGTTCCTGAACCCGGGCGATCCTCCGGAGGCGACATTCTGCGTCGAGGGAGACCAGATCACCGCCAGGGAGTACTGCAACAAGCACGGCCACTGGAAGTCCTAATATGATCAACCTTCCTCAGTCTTCCTCTCCCCCTTGGCAGGCCGTAGCTTCACGTGAAGGCTGCTGGTGGGAGAGGACCCGGTTAATGGGAAAGAAACCCGGGACAGCTTAGAAAAAACCGGAATTAGCGATCGGGCGGCCTTCGGGCCGCCCTTCTTTGTGGACCAATTTTGGGTCTAAGTTTCATATTTAATGATTCGTGATCAATAAAGGCAAATTGGAACAATAGAGAGACACACAGAAGATCAACCGCTTGCGCAATTTCTGATCCCCTTGCTGCAGGCGAACCGCGAATTCGGGTCTCTATTTAACTTCAAACTGCAAACTGTAAACTAAAAAACTTTCCTTTCCCCCTTGACAATCTGAAATTAATAGGTATTCTAATACCTAAATACCTAATTAACCAGCGGGAGGAACCTTTGCCAAGTATATTGAGAATTTCCGAGGCGGCTTCGATGGCCATGCACACGATGGTCCTCCTGGCTGAATCCCGAGGCGAAAAGTTGTCCGCCAGGGAGATCGCCGGGAGGCTCAACGTTTCGGAAGCCCACCTGGCGAAGGTCATGCAGAGACTGGTTAGAACGGGCCTGGTTCGTTCCACTCGCGGTCCAAAGGGGGGCTTCGCCCTGAACGGTAACGGAGATGAGATCACCCTCCTGGATGTTTACCAGTCTGTCGAGGGACCCCTTCCCGAAGACGGTTGTCTTTTCGAACAGCCGGCCTGTATCGGGAACAGCTGCATCCTCGGAGGGTTTCTGGATCAGGTCAACAGGCAGTTTAAAGGATATCTTGAGCGGACATCTTTAACCTTACCTAACAACCTTTACAGGAGAGAGAACAATGGCAGTGAGAACAATCGTACAGATCGATGAGGACAAATGTGACGGATGCGGACTGTGTGTCCCTGGATGCGCCGAGGGCGCCCTGCAGATCGTTGACGGCAAGGCCAAGCTGGTGAACGATATATACTGCGACGGCCTGGGGGCCTGCCTGGGGGAGTGTCCCCAGGACGCCATCACCATGATCGAGAGGGAAGCTGAGGACTTCGATGAGGAAGCGGTCCATGCGCATATTGCCAGCCTTGAGGCCGCTGCGAGCCCAGGTCACGCCGGGGATGAGAAGGATGAGGCTGAGGTCTCGGAGTGCGGCTGCCCCAGTACCATGATGCAGACCTTTAACGTGCCGGAACCGGAGCCCAAACCGGATATCAGTGCCGCACCCGCAGCCGGCCTGGGCGGCTGTCCCGGATCCCGGTCCCAGGTCTTTGAAAAACAAGGATTAAGCGCACCCCACCCAGGGGCGGCCTCCGGTCCCACGGAAGGCCTTCCGGTTTCTTCCCGCCTGTCCAACTGGCCGGTCCAGATCATGCTCGTCCCGGTCCAGGCACCGTACCTCAATGGAGCGCGGCTGGTCATCGCGGCGGACTGCGCTCCCTTCGCCTACGCCGATTTTCACCGCCGCTTCCTTGACGGGAAGACCCTTCTGATCGGCTGTCCCAAGCTGGACAACACCGATGTTTACGTCCAGAAGCTGACCGAGATCTTCCGGCTCAACGATATCGCCTCGGTGGACGTCGTGTACATGGAGGTGCCCTGCTGCAGCGGCCTGGTCCACATGGTGAAGACGGCCCTGGAAAACAGCGGCAAGTCGATCCCGGCTGTTCTGAGCAGGGTGGGCATTAAGGGAGATTTCGTCGAGGAGAGGGCGCTGGGAGGGGCGGCGGCCTGAGGATGACCGGCAGGGTCTTCACAATCAGGGGACCCGGTGACGATATTCCCGCTCTGTGCCCTCTTTACTCCTGGGGTCATAATGCTTATATTATCTTGAGCAATAAATCACCTGTGGGGTGTTATCGCCCCAACCGACCTCAAAGGGGGACTGGATGGAAAGACATAAAGTGTACGGACCTCATGAAGCTGTGATGCTGGGAATCGAGCTTGAAAAGGCCGGTCAACATTTCTATTCGAGGGTGGCCGAATGCGCGGCTGACTACCGTGTACAGGAGATCTTCAATAAACTGGCGGAGGCCGAGATAAAGCATCTGCATATCATCAAGGAGGAGATCGAACCGCTGTTTAAACCAGAGTGGTACCGTGAGGAGGACCAGCAGCTCATGGCTGAATACCTTAGGGATGTTGAGAAACAGCCGGTCTTCCCGGATCCCGGCGAGGCGGCTGAATACTGCAAGGTGACGGACACGACGGTTAAAGCCATTGACATAGGCATCCGGGCAGAGGAGCGATCCATGATGTACTTTGCCTATCTGAGGGATGCCACACAGGACGACACAGGCAAGGAGGTGTTCGAGCGCCTCTACAACGAGGAGAGCAAACACCTGAAGATGCTCCAGGACCTGAAAAAAGAGTTGCTGGCATAAATATTTAAGAAGGCAAGAGAGGAGATGACCACCATGTCCGATGAGAGAAAAGCCCAGGTTGAGGCCCTCCAGGTAGCCCTGGACACGGAGAAGAAGGGATACCGGTTCTACAGGATCGCCGCCGAGAGCAGCCAGGACCCCAAGGGGAAGGCCGTCTTTGAGCACCTGGCCAAGGATGAGATCGACCATATGGCGGTATTCGCCACCCTTTACGAGAGCCTGACCAACGACGAGCCTTGGCTGACCTACGAGGAGGCGCTGTCGAAGTTCGGCCAGACCGACCCGGACAAACTCATCTTCCCCGACGAGCCGGTGGAGGCCGAGGAGAACTTCGATGACCTGAAGGCCCTCGAGGAGGCCCTGGAGTTCGAGAAGAAGGCGGTGAAGTTCTACCAGGACCAGGTCGCCAGCGCCTCCGACGACACCGCCAGGGCGTTCTACCAGAGCCTGGTGACCATCGAGGAGGGACACGTCAAGATCATCCAGGCCGAGATCGACTCCCTGGCCGGCACCGGCTTCTGGCTGGACTACCAGGAGATCTCCCTGGAGCACTGATCCCATTCAAAAATTCTTACCTCAAAGAGCAGGGCGGACGCCCTGCTCTTTTTTGTCCGGACAGATTTCCCCTCTATTAATAAAGAATACGGACCGCCCGGCTGTCGGTGTGCTTGCGGGATGGTTGTGATAATTTTGTGAAAAATATTACCTATCATCCTTAATGACAGCATATTTTGTGGTAAAATATTATCCATGTTGATGGGATTCCAACTTCAGCAAAATATGGGAAATTCGACGGCAGGACTGTTGAAGGCCAATGCAAAGGACGGCCCCAGCGGGGCTGCAAAAACACCGTGGATCTCAGGAATAAACTCGTTTTTCCTCGGAAATTCACACACGGTGAACGCTGTTTTTGGATCGACCGTGTCTTCAGGAAAGGAGGTGTCAGCCGTTCATCAGCACCTAACGGCAACAGCACAGGGGGTCCCTCCAGGGGCATCCCCGGCAAAGCGAAATTTTGGGGAGTAAAATGGGGCCGCGAGAAAGGAGGGAGGGGTAATGAAAAAAATTCTATTAATCAGTTCCCTGGTCATCATGATGATGTTCGTGACGGCCCAGGGGGCCATGGCCTGGACACCTACACCTGTCAAGGACGATCCCCTGGTCAGGATGCCGGGGACACAGCCCGGCGACGGGGTGATGCTCGAGGGTCCCGGCCGGTGTCTGAACTGCCATGCGGATTACAACCATATGGTTGAACCTGGTTTCAACTGGAAGGGATCCATGATGGCCCAGGCATCGCGCGACTTCCTTTTCTGGTCTTGCATGACGGTGTCTATGCAGGACGCCATCTGGGCGGTGAAAAGTCCCAACGCCACCGACATCTGCATCCGCTGCCACTTTCCCATCGGCTGGATCGAGGGGCGATCCGATCCCACCAACGCCAGCCAGATGCGAGGGGACGATTACGACGGGGTCAACTGCGACTTTTGCCACAACCTCTACGATCCGTTCTTCGTGGAGACGGCCGCAGGCCGTGAGGGCACCGACTGGGTCAACTACTGGGACGAGCAGACCACCCTGTCCAGCTCCCTTGCCGCCGAGACCCGGGCCGCGGACTGGACCGAAGCGTCTACGGCCACTCTGTTCAACCAAAGTGCGCTTTTCGATAACAACACCCAACTGCCAGTGACCTGGCCGACCTACACGATCAACGCCGGCGGCCAGTACTTCCTCAGCGCCGGCGGCCAGAAGAGGTCGTCCTACGCCGACGCGGCGGCCCGGCACCAGTGGCAATACAGCCGGTACCACAAGAGCAAGTACCTCTGCTCCACCTGTCACGACATCTCCAACCCGATACTGCATAACCTGGGGGCCGATCCGACGCTGATCCTGCCGACGGAATCGGACTCGACCTACTCCTACTACCACGTCGAGAGGACCTTTTCCGAGTTCATGCTATCGGACTACGCCCAGCAGGGAGGGGCGGCGGGGATCGGACCGTTCGCTCCGACCGTGTTCGAGACCTCCTTCGCCAACAATTTCATCGCCAAGTGCCAGGATTGTCATCTCAGGGACGTGGTCGGTGTGGGCTGCAACAAGAACGGGGCCCCGCTCAGGCCCAACGAGAGCACGGAGCACCCGGAGAGCGGCCTGCCCCTGCACGACATGACCGGCGGGAACGCCTGGGTGTCCTGGGTGCTGGCCAGCGCCATGCCCAACTCACCGGCCTATAACGGGACAAATTTCGCTCTTCTCAACCAGGGGCCGGCTGTCCTGACCCTGGACATGACGGCGGGCCAGAGCGCCGATCCGGTGGCCCTCCTGGCCGGGGTGGATCGGTCCAAGCAGCAGCTTCTCCTCGGCGCCGCCATTAACGATCTTGTTTACACGCCGGGCAGCGGACATATCTCCTTTAAGGTCCAGAATCAGACCGGCCACAAGCTCATCTCCGGCTTCCCGGAAGGTCGCAGGATGTTCGTCAACATCAAAGCCTACCAGGGAGGGAGTCTGATCTACGAGGTCAACCCCTACGATGACGCCGCCAAAACCCTGAAGGGGCTGGGCTTTACCTACAGCCCGGCTCTGTACCCGCTTCCTGCGCTGCCGGATCCACAGGATATTATTACAGGCTCTGAGGCCTACGTGGACGAGCTGGTCTACGAGGCCAAAACCAGCAGCACTCTCACCGGCGAGACCAAGACCTTCCACTTCGCTTTGGCCACCGACCGGTACAAGGACAACCGGATCCCGCCCAAGGGTTTCAGGATAGGGAATCCGAACGATGCCGATCTCGATGATGCCTACGGACGTATCAGTGAACCCAAATGGGGCGGTTTGCCGGCCGGAGACTATTTCACCGCGGCCGAGTACGCGGGTGGATACGATGACTATGCCCTGAACATTGCTGCGAACGCTGATTACGTGGAGGTGAACCTCTACTACCAGACCACCAGCCGGGAGTACATAGAGTTCCTCCGCGACGAGATCAACGGTACCGGCAATTTAACCCTGTACAGCCCCACACCGTCAGAAGAGCCGGAGGCCTACATTATCCAGTCCGATCCCTTCTTCGCCCAGCTCAAGGGGTGGGGAGACACCATCTGGCAGTTGTTCGTCTTCAACAGCGACATGGACGGGGCGGCCCCGTTCCTGATGACCCAGGCTGTTTACGGCGCTCCGCCGGCTCCGTGCGGTGCTCCGGCCCCTACCGGCCTGACAGCCAGCCCGGCAAGCAACCAGGTCACCCTTAACTGGGATGACATGACCGCAGGATACCCGAGCGTCGCCGACTATTCAGTCTACTACGACCAGGTAGGCAAATCCCAGTTTATCGCGAGTACGGGTCCAGCAACGACCTTCACCGACGCGAATCTGCTCAACGGCCAGGAATACTGCTACAAGGTCACATCTCATTTCCCGGCCTGTGAGTCCGAATTCAGCCAGATTGTCTGCGCCACGCCCCAAGCTCCCGGGCAGACCCTGAGCGCGGGCGTTGATTACATTGACACCGGTTTCTGGCAGGGCAAGGGCAAGAACCAGACGTTCGTCCTCACCGGCATCTTCAACCAGGGTGACGAGATCATCTTCCAGGCCTATGTGGTGGATCAGGACCTGTTGCCGGTGGAGGGTGCCGTGGTCGATCTCAACATCACCGGGCCAACGAACACGTCAGTGATCACGGTTCCCAGTGATGCCGCCGGTTTGGCCGAGGGTTCGTGGAAGACCACAAACAAGGGAGGCAGCAAGACGCCGCTGGGCGGTTACACCGCCACTACTGCCAACGTCACGGCCACCGGATACATATGGAATGGCTCTATGACAGCTACGGCCTTCACCATCCAGTAGGGTATTATTCATATAATAATCAGCGGGCGGCCCTCTTGGGGGCCGCCCTTTTCTTT
>JBFFDD010000005.1:0-32282 GCA_041559575.1 bacterium | reverse complement strand
GTCCTCGAGGCTGGCTACCGCAAGGACGTCCTTCTGACTGTGCATGCCCCCTGAAAGAACAACCGGGATCTCGATGGCTCCGGCAAGCTCAGAGGTAGCCTCGAGGTTGGGGCCGGTGAGGGCTCCGTCCCTGGCGATATCGGTGTAAATGATATGGCTGACCCCGACCTGTTCGAGTTCACAGGCGAGATCAACGGCGCTCTTTTCAGTGACCTCCTGCCACCCCTGGACTGCAACGAAGCCGCCCCTGGCATCGATGCCCACAGCGATACGTCCGGGGAACTTCTCGCAGGCCGCAACCACGACATCCATATTCTGATAGGCGGCAGTGCCCAGGATCACCCGGTCAACACCGAGCTGCAGGTAATCTTCCACAACCTCAACCGAACGGATGCCGCCTCCAAGTTGAAGGGGGATATCAATGGCGTCCAGGATTCGGGCGATGGCCCCTAAGTTTCTCGGTTCACCCGCGACAGCCCCTTCCAGGTCGACCAGGTGCAGCATCTTCGCCCCCTGTGATTGCCATTTCAAGGCTGTTTCCTCGGGATGCTCTGAGTAAACCTTCGCCGTATTCATCTCGCCCTGATAAAGGCGGACGCATTTACCGCTCTTCAGATCGATGGCGGGAAGTACCAGCATTTATTCCTCCTTCAGGCTTTGAACGAACTTCCCGAAATTCTCCAGGATTTTCAGCCCCCATTTCTGGCTTTTCTCGGGGTGAAACTGGCAGGCAAAAACATTGTCCTTTGAAATAGCGGAACAGAAGCGGACACCGTATTCGGTCCACCCGGAGACGACCGCGGGATCATCGGGTTCCGCGTAGAAGGAATGGACAAAATAGAAAAAAGCCCCGTCCGGTATCCCTTCGAAGAGGGGGCTCTGCTCCGACCAGTGAACACGATTCCATCCCATATGCGGCACCTTGAGATCCCTCCTGTGGGGAAATCGCACAACCCTGCCCGGGATGAGGTCCAGCCCCCCGTGAATCCCGAACTCCTCACTGACGGAAAGGAGCAGTTGCATGCCGAGGCAGATGCCAAGAAAAGGCACGCCGTCAACGATGGCCTCACGGACGGGATCGACCAGTTTGGCCTGTGCCAGGTTGGCCATGCAGTCCCTGAAGGCACCCACCCCCGGAAGCACCACACCCTCGGCGGAGGAAATACGCCCGGGGTCGCTGGTCACCGTGGCTTGACACCCCACCCTCTCGAGGGCCTTCTGGACGCTGCGCAGGTTTCCCATGCCGTAGTCCACCACCACGACGTCTGGGGCCGTGTCTTCAAAAAGAACCGTCAATCCCCTATCTTTCCCTTGGTGGAAGGCACTCCCTGCTCACGATGATCAAGGGACGTTGCCTGATCGATTGATTTGGAGAACGCCTTGAAGATGGCCTCTGCTATATGGTGGCGGTTCCGTCCCGCCTCGACACGGATATGCAGGTTCGCCCCGGCGTTGTTGCAGAATGCCTGGAAAAACTCGGGAATGAGTTCCATGGAAAAGCCTCCCATGGCTCCGTCCAGGGAGGGGATGGAAAAAGCGAGATAGGGCCGGCCGCCGAGATCAACAGCCACAGTGGCCAGCGTTTCGTCCATAGGGAGAATAGCCCATCCGTAACGCCTGATCCCCTTCGCAGCCCCGAGAGCGTCCTTGACCGCCTGTCCGAGACAGATGCCCACATCCTCCACCGTGTGATGGGCATCGACCTCCAGGTCTCCCTCGGCCTGAACGGCCAGATCGAAGTGTCCGTGCCGACCAAGCAGGTCCAGCATGTGATCGAGGAACGGAACCCCCGTGTTGATATCCGTCTCTCCGACCCCATCGAGGTTCAGGGCCAGGCGGATATTGGTCTCCTTGGTCTTCCTCTGGATCTCCGATTGCCTCATGCTATTCTCCTTAAAGGGAAAAGGATCGGATTCTTTCCAAAAGAACCATATTCTCCCTGGCTTCTCCCACAGTGATCCTGAGGGCGTCCCCGATCACTTCCAGCCGGGATAGAAATCTTACCACAATGCCTGCCTGATGCAAAAAGGTCGACAGCTCTCCTTCCCTTCCCCCAGCCTGCATCAGAAAGAAGTTTGCCCGTGACGGATGGACCTTATATCCCCATTCGTTAAGCGTTGCACCGAGGTGGTCCCGCTGGGCAACGGTGATCAGGACCCGATCCATGAGGAGATCGAAATTCTCAAGCATGATCTCACCGGCGGCCTGGGTAAAGCTGCTTACGTTAAAGGGCTGCCGAACCTTGTTCATCTCTTTCAGAAGGTCGGGTGATCCCACCAGGAATCCACACCGGAGGGCGGCTCCTCCCACCTTGGACAGGGTCCTGAGGACCACCAGATTGGGATAAGCATCGACTCTGGAGCACCAGGTGGGCTCCTGGGAAAAATCGGCGTAGGCCTCATCCACAACCACAATTCCTCTGGCGGCGTCAAGCACCGCCTCGATCTCGCCGGCTGAAAACAGGCCGCCAGTGGGATTGTTAGGGCTGCTCAGAAATACCAGGTTGGGGTCCACCTCCCTGATTTTCAGGGTCATCGCTTCCAGGTCGGGTGTCAGATCCGGCCGCAGTGGCACCCTCACCACCTGGTATCCGGCCGCGGCTGCGCCGATGGCGTACATGCCGAAGGTCGGCACCGGGAGAAGGACGCAGGGGGTTTTTCCCTCACCGTGGCCCCGAAAGGTCCACAGGAGGGTGGCGATGAGTTCGTCGGAACCATTTCCGACCAGGACCTGGTCCGGAACACAGCCAAAACGACTGGCAAAGGACTTCCTCAGGCTCGTGGAGGACGGGTCAGGGTAACGGTTGAGAGATAACCTGTCCAGTGCTGTCTTGATCTTCAGGTTGATCGGATCCGGCAGGACGAAGGGGCTCTCATTGGCATCCAGCCTGACCGACCCCCCGCCTGCCGGAGGAAAATACGCTTTGAGGTTCTGAATAGGTTCCGGGACAAGACGGTCCCTGATGGGGTTCATCGGTCCTTTTCCACCCTGATATCCACCGCCCTGGCGTGAGCTTCGAGCCCTTCCATCCTGGCAAAGCGCGCCACCTTCTGGGCGCGTCTTGCCAGTGCGTCCCGATCGTACTGGACGATGCTGCTTCTCTTGATGAAATCGTAGACACCGAGGGGGGAGAAGAACCGCGCCGTTCCTCCCGTGGGGAGAACGTGATTGGGACCGGCCATGTAATCCCCCAGGGCTTCGGGAGTGTACCTGCCCAGGAACACCGCCCCGGCGCAGGTGACCCTTTCCAGTGCGGCCTCGGGATCGTCCACCATCAGCTCAAGGTGTTCCGGAGCCACACGGTTGACCACCTCGATCCCCTCCTGAAGGTCCGGAGTCTGTATCAGATATCCCCTGTGCATTATGGACTGCTCGGCGATATCCCTGCGGGGCAGAAGATCCAGCTGCCGCCTGACTTCGTGGAGGACACTCTCGAGAAGAGCGCCGTCATCGGTGACCAGGATCGCATAGGCAAGGGGGTCGTGCTCTGCCTGAGACAGGAGGTCCGCTGCGACCAGGTCCGGGGCGGCGTTCCGGTCAGCCAGAACCAGGATCTCGCTGGGTCCAGCCACCATATCGATGTCGACGGTCCCGAAGACCACCTTTTTAGCCATGGCAACGTAAATATTTCCCGGACCAACGATCTTGTCCACCTTCGGGATGGAATGGGTCCCATAGGCTAAAGAGGCCACTGCCTGGGCACCCCCGACCCGAAACACACGGTCCACCTGGGCAACCGACGCTGCCGCCAGCACTGCCTGATTGACTTCGCCGCCGGGCGTGGGAACCACCATGATGATCTCAGCCACGCCGGCCACCTTGGCCGGCACCGCATTCATAAGGACCGATGAGGGATAGGCGGCTGTTCCCCCCGGAACGTAAAGACCCACCCGCTCGACAGGTGTCACTTTCTGCCCCAGGATGATGCCGGGGCCGGCCTCGTAGGTCCAACTGCTCTCAAGTTGGTGGTTGTGGAACTCCTTGATTGATTCCGCTGCCTCCTCGATGAGATCCCTGTCCGACGAGGGAAGGGTCCGCAGGGCCTCGGCAAGGGCCTCCCTGGGGATCTCGATCCCCACGGCGGCCAGGTCGACCCTGTCGAATCTGAGGGTGTACTCCGCCAGCGCATCGTCGCCCCGGGTTCGAACGTCCTCAACGATGGCATGAACCCGGTCCATGACCTCCTCAGGGACCGATTCACCCCGGCTCTCAAGGGCGGTGATTAAATCTCCGTAATCCCCATCCGTGTATCTGACGATTTTCATGTCAAACCCTCTCCATGATCATGAGAGATTCATTCCGTTGCCCGTCAACCTGGAACCGCCATCCGCCAAGGGGGCCCTTTCCACGGCACGCTGGATCTCACCGATCAGAGGCACCAGCCGCTCCGACCTGATCTTCATGCTGGCCCTGTTGACCACAAGCCTGGCGGTGACCTGGACCACCTCTTCGACCTCTACCAGGTTGTTTTGTCTGAGGGTCTCTCCGGTGGATACCAGATCAACGATCCGTTCAGCGAGGCCGACAAGGGGTGCGAGTTCAATGGAGCCATAAAGGGGAATAATTTCCACCTGCTCTCCCTTGGAGGCGAAGTGCCTGCCGGTTATCCGCGGATATTTTGTGGCCACCCGGGTGTGCCCCCACCCTGTGGGGTCATCGCGGCCTGCCAGGGAGGCCGGCTCGGCCACCACGATGCGGCACAACCCGAACCCCAGGTCCAGCGGCTCCAGAAGGTCCCTCCCTGACTCCATGAGAACATCTCTGCCCACAACCCCCATATCGGCAGCGCCGTACTCCACGTAGGTCGGCAGGTCCTTGTCCCGGACCACCAGGATGCGCGCTGCTCCGTCCTCGCTGGCGAAAAGAAGTTTTCTCGAGGTGTGCACATCCTCCGAGACCACGATCCCTGCCGCCTCGAAAAGACGCTGGCAGTCCGGCAGCAGGCGCCCTTTCGGCAGTGCGATGGTGATGGCATCCTTATCCACTGGCCCTCCAGATCTTCCCCCCCAGTTCGGAGAGTTTCCGATCCAGGGAATCGTACCCCCGATCAAGGTGGTAAACACGGGATATTTCAGTCACACCTTCACCGGCCGCCAGCCCGGCAAGAACCAGCGAGGCACTTGCCCTGAGATCGGTGGCCATCACCGGGGCGGCCGACAGCCCTGAGACCCCCCTGATAATGGCTTTGCGTTCCGACAGAGTAATATCCGCCCCCATGCGGCAGAGTTCCGGAACGTGCATGAATCGGCCGTCGAAGATAGTCTCGGTAACCGTCGACAGGCCATCGGACAGGGCCATAAGGACCATGAACTGCGCCTGCATGTCCGTAGGAAACCCCGGGTATGGGTCGGTTCGAACATCAACAGCCCTGATGCCCTGATCGCCGGATGCCATGAGCCAGTCAGGACCCTCCTCGATAACCAGCCCGGCCTTCTCAAGCCTTTTGACCACAGACCTGAGATGGGTTGGAACGCACCCTCTCACGGTTACCTTGCCACGGGTGACTCCGGCGGCGACAAGATAGGTCCCGGCCTCGATTCGGTCAGGCATCACCCTGTATTGGATCGGCGCCAGGGACGTAACGCCCTTGACGGTCACCACATCTGTTCCCGCCCCGGATATCCTGGCCCCCATGGCGTTCAGGGCATTGGCAAGATCAACGATCTCCGGTTCCCGGGCCGCATTTATCAGGACCGTTGTTCCCTCGGCGAATACGGCAGCCATAATGATATTCTCGGTGCCGGTGACGGTGGGAGCCTCGAAGACGATCTCGGCGCCTATCAATCGCTCCGCCTCAACCACCACATATCCACCTTCGAGGAGGATCTTCGCACCGAGGGCCTCCAGGCCAGCCAGATGGCGGTTAATGGGGCGGGCGCCTATGGCGCACCCCCCCGGCTGGGAGACCTTTGCCCGGCCGAAACGGGCGAGGAGCGGTCCCAGCACCAGCACTGAGGCCCGCATGGTCTTGACCAAGTCGTAAGGGGCATCCCAGGAGGACGCTTTTGTGGAATCGAGGGTCATCGTTCCCTGGCCCTCGCAGGACACGCCCAGGTGGGACAGAAGTCCACACATGGTCGAAACATCCCTGAGGGCCGGGACATTCTCCAGGACATATTCGCCAGGCGCCAGGATGGATGCTGCCATCAGAGGGAGGGCGGAGTTCTTGGCCCCACTGACCTCCACCTCCCCATACAGGGGTGTCCCACCCTCCACCAGTATTCTCTCAGGCAATCGCCTTCCTCCCCGCTACAACCCGGCCGGCGCCGGCCAGGTCCTCAATGATCCTGATGCTGCGGTAACCATTTTCATCCATGATCTCAGACACCTTAACGCTCTGCCTGTCCCCTACCTCCACGATGAGCGAACCGCCGGACTTCAGGAGGGGCAATCCCTGTTGAGCAATAGGTCCATAGAAATCCAGCCCCTCCTTCCCGCCAAGAAGAGCCTCCCTGGGGTCTCCCCGCTTGACTTCGGGGGGCAGACGGTGAAATTCCTCCCTCCCGATGTATGGGGGATTGGATACGATCAGGTCAAAGGTCTGCTTCTCCGCCAGAGCGCCCGCCAGATCGCCGCATAAAACGGCCACCCGGTTCCGCACGGAATGTCTCCTGGCATTGAAATTCGCCACCCTGATCGCCGGCAGGCTTATATCTGCAGCTACAACGTGACAGCGGGGGTCCGCGACCGCCAGGGATATGGCTATGGCCCCGGAACCCGTTCCGACATCAAGCACCCTGGGCTCGCCCTCCATTCCCGCCATGATCCTGATGGCCTCTTCCACGAGGATCTCCGTTTCAGGTCGCGGGGTAAGAACATCCGGGGTGATCTTGAAGGTCAGGGAATAAAACTCCCTGATCCCGGTTATCTGGCTGACCGGGTCCCTTCGACAGCGGCGCAGGATGAGGTCATGGAATCTGGCTGCGTCCTCCGGGCCGAAGGTCTGCTGTCCATTCAGCAGGACCTCTCCTGGATCGCCTCCCGTCAGGTGGGCCATGAGAACCGCCGCATCCAGTTCCGGCGTGGACACCCCAGCCTGCCTGAGACTTCGAACCGCCAGCCGGAAGGCCTCTCGCCTGGACTGCAGTTCGAAGCGTGTGGTTCGGCAATCCTCAGCCATGGTTTTTCAGGCCACCTCCATGGACTTGAGCTGTTCGGTTTGATCCGAGGCGACCAGGGTCTGGGTAATCTCATCGAGATCCCCATCCATGATCTCCTCGAGACGATACAGGGTGAGATTGATTCGATGGTCGCTGACCCGGCCCTGGGGGAAATTGTAGGTCCGGATCCTCTCGCTGCGGTCACCCGATCCTACCATGCTTCGCCGCACTCCATCCTGTCGGGCGCGCTGCTCCTCCTGCATGGCTGTTAGGAGCCTTGCCTTGAGGATCTTCATGGCTTTAGCCTTGTTTTTATGTTGCGACTTTTCGTCCTGACAGGAAACCACTATGCCCGTAGGAAGGTGGGTGATCCGGACCGCCGAATCCGTCGTATTGACGTGCTGTCCCCCGCACCCTGAGGCCCTGAAGACGTCGACTCTGATATCATCGGTTGCGACCTCCACTTCGACATCCTCCGCCTCGGGCATAACCACCACGCTCACCGCGGAGGTGTGGATTCGACCGCTGGATTCCGTCTCGGGAACCCGCTGAACCCTGTGGACCCCTCCCTCAAATTTCAGGTAGCTGTACACCCTTTGCCCCTTCAGGAGCAGGACGATCTCTTTGTATCCACCCAGCTCTGTCGGACTGGAATTCAGAAGCTCCACACTCCAGTTCTTGCGTTCCGCGTAGCGGGTGTACATCCTCGCCAGGTCGGCAGCGAACAGGGACGCTTCGTCGCCACCGGTTCCGGCACGGATCTCGATAAGGATGTTCTTCTCGTCCAGCGGGTCCTTGGGGAGCAGGAGCGTCTTGAGGTGACTTTCGAGTTGTTCCATCTCCGCCACCAGCCCCTCCCTCTCCTCCCTGGCAAGGGCCAGCATCTCCTGGTCTTTCTCGTCACGGATCATGGTCTCGACCTCTTCCAGCTGCTCGTGAAACCGGCGGTAATCCCGGTAGGTTTGGACCACGGGCGTGAGGTCAGAATGTTCCTTGGAAAACAGGCGTAATTTCTCCGGGTCGCTCACAACCTCGGGGTCACTGAGCAACTGAGCCAGTTCCTCAAATCTCTCCTCAACCTGTGCCAAACGATCGATCCACCAACCCATCAGTTATCTGCTCCTTTTTCGGAAATAGCTTCCTTGAGCGCGATCAGCGCCACTTCAATCTGGTCATCCGTAGGTTCCCTGGTCGTCATCCGCTGCATCAGCAGGCCCGGCAACAGGAACAGCTGCAGAATGCTCCGGTCCCTGTAGCGGTCACCGAGTTTCATCACCTCATAGGAGGCGCCGGCGATAACCGGGATAAGCACGACCCGGGACAGCGCCTTCGCCCAGAGAGGCCAGGCCTGGGGAATCTGGGCGAACACCAGGATGGAAAGGACCATGACGATAAGGAGGAAGCTCGTACCACATCGAGGGTGCGTGGTGCTGTACTTCCTGACATTCTCCACCGTCAGGTCATCGCCCGCCTCCATGGCGTAGATCGTCTTGTGCTCCGCACCATGATACTCAAAGATCCGCCTCACGTCCCTGGCCAGCGTGATGGCAGCCAGGTACAGAAAGAAGACCAGCAGGCGCAGGAGACCATCCACAAGGTTGAACCCCCACTGGCCCTTCACCCAATGAAAGTGGCCCTCCAGATACCGGGTAGCCCACAGAGGGAGAAGCAGAAACAGAAATACAGCCAGCCCAAAGGCCGCTGCTATGGTTCCGGCCATCGCCAGCGGACCGATCTCTCCCTCTTCCTCCTCCAGGGC
The DNA here is from genome assembly GCA_041559575.1 of bacterium. Classification (GTDB taxonomy): domain Bacteria; phylum BMS3Abin14; class BMS3Abin14; order BMS3Abin14; family BMS3Abin14. The sequence goes on along the minus strand of JBFFDD010000005.1, from coordinate 23,423 downwards.
CTGCTGAGCACTGTAGTTCAGGGCTCTGATTCCGAGGACGATGGTCCCGAAGAGGGATATCGTCCCCCTGACGAAGGGCCACTTCAGGAGCGGGTACCGATCGGAAAGGCGGTTCAGTTGGTCAGCCTTGACGACGATCTCCCCGGAGGGACGTCGAACGGCAACCGCCATCACCCGGGGAGCAAGCATCATGACCCCTTCTATAACCGCCTGTCCCCCAATTTTATGTTCCTGCGACCACATACTCTTTTTTTACCCTCTTCGAACACCGGGAGCTAACAAATTGGCCACGCCCCTTTTCCCAACACCCGGTCCCCGGCGCTTGAATTTAGTCTGCTTCACCCCTGGACCTGGATCTGGCAGCTCGGTGCGGTCCGCGGTTCGGAGGATTTTCGGCTCGGCTGGAAGTAAGATGCGATTCGAAGCTTGACCCGGCGGAGGGTCCTTGTCCGGACGACACCCTCCGGACCGGAGGGAGTAGGGTGGGTGTTCCACGGCACCGTGACTGTCCAGGGGAATGACCTCCTGTGCAGGACACCTTCAATGCCGGATGTGTCGCGGTGCGGTTCCAGATTCTTGATGGCCCCGGGGAAACAGCAGGGTCTTGTGGTCCCGCCAAGGCTGCCTTCAGGGTCCCGTGAAGGGAAGAGAGGGCATACCGAGGCGGCCAAAGCTCGCTATTTCTGTCCGTAGCGCCTCTTGAACTTCTCGACCTTTCCGGCGGCATCCACCAGCTTCTGCTTCCCGGTGTAGAAGGGGTGGCAGTTGGAGCAGATGTCTATGTTCCTGTCGTCGATGGTGGATCTGGTCCGATACTGGGCCCCACAGGCACAGGTGAAAGTCGTTTCTTTATATTCCGGGTGGATGTCCTTCTTCATTGTGCTGCTTCCTCCAAAAATAGCCTTGATCGCTTTGAGCAAAGGGCTATTTACTACCACAATTGAAAATTTAGGGCAATGGACTTGAGCGAGCTACCCCTGGCAATCCTGTTCCAGGCCAGCCCGCCGATCCCTGGCCCCAAGCCTCCGTTTCACCCTTGGCACACGGCCTTGATGAGGTCCGCGTGGCTCAGGAAACCAGTTACTTGTCCATTATCTCGAAAAATTCCTGATTCGACTTGGTGCCCTGCAGTTTATCCAGGAGAAACTCCATGCTGTCGACGGTATTCATGCTGGCCAGGACCTTATGGAGGACCCAGACGCGGTTGAGCTCGTCCTCGTGCACGATCAACTCCTCTTTCCTGGTGCCCGATTTGCTGATATCCATTGCCGGGTATACCCTCTTCTCCACCAGCCGCCTGTCCAGGTGAAGCTCCATGTTTCCGGTGCCCTTGAACTCCTCAAAGATCACCTCATCCATCCTGCTGCCGGTGTCGATCAGGGCCGTGGCGATTATGGTCAGGCTTCCTCCGCCCTCGATATTCCTCGCCGCCCCGAAGAAGCGCTTGGGTCTGTGAAGGGCATTCGAATCCACGCCTCCGGACAGGACCTTTCCTGAGGGAGGCTGGACGGTGTTGAACGCCCTGGCAAGCCGGGTGATGCTGTCGAGCAGGATGACCACATCCTTTCCATGTTCCACAAGCCTTTTGGCCTTCTCGATGACCATGTCCGCCACCTGAACGTGCCTCGTGGCCGGCTCATCGAAGGTGGAGGAGACGACCTCGCCCTTGACCGACCTCTGCATGTCGGTGACCTCCTCAGGACGCTCGTCGATGAGGAGTACAATCAGAAAGATGTCTGGATGGTTCTTGCTTATGCTGTTCGCGATGTTCTGGAGAAGCATGGTCTTTCCGGTCCGGGGCGGGGCGACAATCAAGCCCCTCTGGCCCTTTCCGATAGGGGTGATGATATTCATGACCCGCATGGAATAGTTCTGTGGATCATCGATCTCAAGGGTGATCCGTTCGTCAGGATGCAGCGGGGTGAGATTGTCGAACAGGATCTTTTTCTTGGCAACATCGGGCGACTCGAAGTTGATACTCTCCACCTTGAGAAGCGCGAAATATCTTTCCCCTTCTTTGGGAGGGCGGATCTCGCCGGTCACCGTATCACCGGTGCGCATTCCGAAACGCCGAATCTGGGACGGTGAAACGTAGATGTCATCAGGCCCCGGAAGATAGTTTGAGTCAGGGGAGCGGAGAAAGCCGAAACCGTCCGGCAGGATCTCCAGGACACCGCTGCCATAGATGGATTTATTCTTCTCCGCCTGTGCCTGAAGCATGGCAAAGATGAGATCCTGCTTTCTCATGTTGCCGGCATTTTCAATCTTGAAATCGTCGGTCGCCATCTTGGTAAGTTCGGCGATCGATGTGTCTTTCAGCTGGGTCAGGTCCATGGTATTTCCTGCTCCTTAATCAATTAGGTTTGCCGTGTCGCGGACGTCCTTTTCCGCTGTTGGTCCCTCAGGCCGGACTTTCCGGCCTTTTTCTAACCATCGGGAAAAGTTGATATCTCAACAAAGAGGAGCTTCCGATTTTTTCGCTTCAGCTGCCTTCAAAGCTTACTATTCGGACAGTGGCTCAATGGTATTCTGGTGTGGGGTTTCGATACGAGGCTTCCCCTTGGGATATCAGCAATGGACTTGGTTATGGGTTTGGTTTTTTTGAAAAGGCTCCTGACGATATCGGCAGGTGCACCATACTTAACGACATGAACGGGAGTTGTCAACCCCCAAAAAAGGCCTTTGCGGCACTCTTTATCCTAAACCTCATTGGACCTGCAGGGAGCTTCCCCCCTGGCGCCTTGCTTCCCTGAGAGCGTTTTCCACCCTCTGGATCAGGGTTTTTTCCTTCTCGTTTTTGATGTAGGTGGACAGGCCGATACTCATGGAGATCCTCGGTTTCGTTTTGGCAGCGTACTTCTCCACGCTTTCCAGGATCTGTTCGGCGATCACCCTGGCCGCCTCGCCGTCCTCCCCAACCAGGAGGACGTGCCATTCTGGGCCCACCCTGCAGGGCACATCAAGCTCACACAGTTTATCCTGGATGATTCTGGAGATATCGTCCAAAAGGGCATCTCCCCTGACGTGGCCATTCATGGAATTGAACTCTCTGAATTTATTGATCCGAATATCCATGAGGGAGAGGTTCACATCCACCTTCTCGGTTTTTACGATCTCACGGTGCAGCTGCTCATGCCAGAACTGATAACCGAACATGCCTGTTTTCGGGTCGAACTGGGATAGAGCTATCACCTGTTCCCCCAGGCTCCCGTGGTCCAGGACAATGGTGCACAGGTTGGCCAGTTCCTGCAAGACACCATGTTGGTCCTCCGGGAAGGCCTTGGCATCACCGCTGGACAGGAGGAGGACGCCAACCCTCTTGCCGCGAATGCCCATGGGGACCAAAAGAAGGGTCTGGTAGGGGTGTTCGAAGGAATACGTATCGGCATGGAAATAAGGGCTGCCTTCGGCAACCCGCAAGGGCCCTTCCAGCTTTGAGGCGTCCTGAATAAACCCGGTGAAGGCCCGGCCATGGAACCGCTTGGTGAACTCGTGCCCCCACCCCTTGGCGTTAACTATTTTGAAGCTCTCCCGGATGGGGTCGATGACGATGATAGCGCATGTCAGGCAGTCGAAGGCATCCTTGATCCCCTGGAGGGCGATGCTGATAATCTCCTCGCTGGTCAGGGGGGAGTTTACCTTTTCAAGGATCCGTCTTATCAGATCGAGTTCCTTCCGGGGGTCCAAATTGCTCTCCTTTCAGATCGTCCGGCGGGGATCTTCGCGGCACACCATTACATTACCCATAAATTATACCAGATGGGGGGGCCATCTCAACCGGAGCTCTGTGTCCGGCATTCCTCCCTGATGGTGCTGAGCTGTCAGTCCCGCCTGGCCGCCTGGAGCTCCCGCCAGATCTGGGCCACCTGCTCCCTGGTACGGGCCCTCTCCCCGCTATTGTCAACGATGTAATCCGCCACGCTGGCCCGCTCTTCATCCGTCGCCTGGCTTTGGATCCTGGCCTCAGCTTCGACACGGCTATAGCGACCAGACTCAAAAAGCCTTCTGATCCTTGTTTCCAGATCGGCCGTAACCGAAACAACCCGGTCGTAGTTCTCCTTCACCCCTCCCTCGGCGAGAAGGGGGATTTCCAGGACAACAACGGCATCGGGTTTGGATTTTGAGATCTCTTCCAGATAACGGGCCTCTTCCTCCTTGATCAGGGGGTGAAGGATGCTCTCCAGAAGATCCCTGGCCTCTTGGTCCGAAAAGACCCGCTGTGCCATCTTCTGCCGATCCAGCCGACCCTCCCCATCGAAAAACTGGCCCCCAAAAACCTTCCTTACCCTCCGGGCCCCTTCGCTTTCCGGCTCGACGACCCTGCGGGCCAGCTCGTCAGCGTCCAGACCCAGGGCGCCCATATCCTCGAGGATCTCCCGAACCGTTGTCTTGCCGGAACCAAGGCCCCCGGTTATGGCAATCACTAACATGGCTATCCCTGTTCCTCATTCTGTTATCTGGGCTCTCAGTTCTTTGTTCGTGCAGCCCTTTAAACGCTGGATTTATCCCTTCCTCTATTATAGATTACCTGTTCCTGCTCCCATTAACCAATCCGTTAAGGAGTTTTGGCCTGAGATCCCGAACCCGAACCATCGCCCTGATCGCCCTGACGGTATCCCTGACGACAGCCGGAGCCTACATCAGGATCCCCATTGGGCCGGTACCTATAACCCTTCAGACCCTGTTTGTTCTTATCTCAGGGGCTGCCCTTGGGCCGGGCATTGGAGCTTCGGCTATGGCCGCCTACATATTTCTCGGCCTCGCCGGACTTCCCGTTTTTTCCTCAGGGGGCGGCCCTCAATACATCCTGTCACCCACCTTCGGTTACCTCCTGTCCTTTCCCATCGCCGCCGCGGCAGCTGGCTGGATCGCCGGGAGAAAGGCTGGCAATGCAAGCCTGGTGAGGAACATCCTGGCCCTGTTTACCGGAACGGTGATCATCTACGGTGTGGGTGTACCCTACCTTGCCCTTAACCTGAAGTGGGTTCAGCAGAAGGAGGTCGCCTTCAGTGCCGTCCTGGCCATGGGCATGATCCCCTTTCTTCCCGGTGACCTGATAAAAATAGTGTTCGGAAGTCTGGTCATCCCACCGATTCGAAAGGCCTTGGGTCAGATCCGCACCTCGTGAGCTTTCCGGAAAAACACCTCATCCGCCCCGGCAATGACCTGGATTTCCCCCAGGCGCCAGATGTTAATAGCCCTCCGATCTGAATGAAGTATGGATCGCTTCCCCCTCCAGGTTCTCGGCCGGAGGGAGGAATCCGCTTCCCAGTCCTCCCCCGGAAGGACGATCCCCACCCAAAAAGGCTATCCGCCGCAGCCTCCGTTACCCAACCCCCTTTGCCGACCACCGGTCACAGGACGCTCCTGGTGTTTCGGCCCCCAAAGAATTGATCGTCGAAAAAGTGGTATATCTCGGCCAGAAAACCCGTGAAATGGTTGACGAGGATCAGGAACACGAGAGAGACGATAAGGGCGAAGTAAAAAATGACAAGGGACTCTCCCCGGCTGGCTCCGATACGCGGTGCCAGGAATCGGCTGATGAAGAGCCAGACCATCATGGACAGGAAGACCAGATATCCGATGAAAAAACCGAAAGTGAGCAGATTGAGCATAAGGTAAAAAAATGGCCTGGGAAGACCAGGCCACAGGAACTGGTCGGGATGGCGGGATTTGAACCCGCGGCCTCATGGTCCCGAACCATGCGCGCTACCAAGCTGCGCCACATCCCGAATGTGTATTTGTGTGAGCGCCTATCCCCGCCGAAACGGCAGAGGGACCATTATAGGCCCCGCAAGGAAAAAGTCAAAAAGAATGAGCCTTTATCTCAAAACACTTCGCACTGAGTGTCAGGGTCAAGAGGTGTAAAAAAAGGAATCCGGTTGACGGAGGAAAAAAGCGCCCCCATTAGGGGCGCTCGAAAATGGTGACGATCATCGGGCTATTTGCGGCCCGCCACCTGGAGCCTGACCACCGATTTCTCCAGGGTCGCTTTGGCCCTTTCGTAATCGGCGTCCTCCTTGCCGGCGGTGAGGATCTTCTCGGCCTCCTCCCTGGCCATCTCTGCCCGGGTGAGGTCTATCTCCGTGGCCTTCTCGACCGTTTCGGCCAAGACCTTCACCGCTTCAGCGGTAACCTCCACATAGCCCCAGGACACGGCCAGGTGTTCCACCTGATCACCCCGGCGGTACATCATCTCTCCAACCTTCAGGGCCGTCAGGAACGGGATGTGTCCGGGAAGAACACCGAACTCCCCCTCGACTCCGGGAAGGACCACCTCATCCACCTCTGTGGAGACGACCATGCGCTCCGGAGTGACGACCTCCAGAAACACCTTGTCTTTTGGATGCGCTTGTTCAACCATCGTATCGATCAGGCGGATTGGGCCAGCTGCTTGCCCTGCTCGATGGCCTCTTCAATGGTTCCAACCATGTAGAAGGCCTGTTCCGGCAGGTCATCATGCTGTCCCTCCACGATCTCCTTGAAGCCCCGGACGGTATCCTCCAGCTTGACGTATTTGCCCGGTGTACCCGTAAACTGCTCGGCAACGAAGAAGGGCTGGGACAGGAACCTCTGGATCTTCCTGGCCCGGGCCACGGTTACCTTGTCCTCCTCGGACAGCTCATCCATACCGAGAATGGCGATAATATCCTGAAGGTCCTTGTATTTCTGGAGGATCTGCTGAACCTCCTGGGCTACCTGATAGTGCTCCTCCCCGACAACCCGCGGATCGAGGATGCGGGAGGTCGAATCCAGGGGATCGACCGCCGGATAAATGCCGAGCTCTGCGATCTGCCGGGACAGAACGGTGGTGGCATCCAGATGGGAGAAGGTGGTCGCCGGGGCAGGGTCGGTCAGATCGTCTGCCGGAACGTAGATGGCCTGGACGGACGTGATGGACCCTTTTTTGGTCGAGGTGATCCGCTCCTGCAGCTCGCCCATCTCGGTGGCCAGAGTGGGCTGATATCCCACGGCACTGGGAATCCGGCCGAGGAGAGCTGAGACCTCCGACCCCGCCTGGGTGAAACGGAAGATGTTGTCGATAAACAGGAGGACGTCCTGTCCCTCCTCGTCGCGGAAGTACTCAGCAGCTGTGAGCCCGGACAGACCGACCCTTAGGCGTGCTCCCGGGGGCTCGTTCATCTGACCGTAAACCAGGATGGCCTTATCCAGGACCTTGGATTCCTTCATCTCCAGCCAGAGATCGTTGCCCTCACGGGTCCGTTCACCCACGCCGGAAAAGACCGAAAAGCCTCCGTGCTCGATGGCGATGTTGTGGATCATCTCCATGATGATGACCGTCTTGCCGACTCCCGCGCCTCCGAACAGGCCGATCTTGCCGCCCTTGGGATAGGGTTCCAGGAGGTCGATCACCTTGACTCCCGTCTCCAGGATCTCGGTCTCCGTGCTCTGATCCTCCAGGCTGGGCGCCTCACGATGGATGGGATAGCGGGCTTCGCTTTCGATGGGCCCCATCTCATCCACCGGTTCACCGATGACGTTCATGATCCTCCCCAGGGTCGCCCGGCCAACCGGGATGGTGATGGGGCCGGCTGTGTCCTCGACGCTCATGCCGCGGACCAACCCGTCCGTAGAGTCCATGGCCACCGCTCGCACAATGTTGTTGCCCAGATGGGCCGCCACCTCCGCGATAAGACTGATCTTCCTTCCGCCCGCCTCTCCTTCGATCCTGATGGCATTGTAGATGGCCGGTAGCTTGCCTGGTTCAAACTCCACGTCTACCACGGGTCCGATGATCTGGGTGATCTTGCCGATGTTCTTCACTTAACTGTACCCCCTTCTTCTGAGGTTCGTTTGTCGTTAGGCTAATGGGGACGGGTCCCCGATCTCTCTCGTCTCTTTTCCTTGTATTATTTGAGGGCTTCAGCACCGCTGACGACCTCGATAAGCTCCTTGGTAATGGCCGCCTGGCGTGTCCGGTTAAACAGAAGTGTCAACTTTTCGATCATCTCTCCCGCGTTTTTGCTGGCAGCCTCCATGGCTGTCATCCTGGCGCCGTGCTCGCTGGCCACCGACTCGAGAAACACCCTGAAGATCTGGATGTTGATGTGGCGGGGGAGGAGTTCCTCGAGGATGGCATCCTCGGAGGGCTCAAAAGTGTACTCGACGGCGAAATAGTCCTCGGAGATGTCCATGGGCCGGATGGGCAGCAGCTGCTCCACGATCACCTGCTGCTGGATGGCTGATTTGAATTCGTTGTAGACCATGAAGACCTGGTCAAAATCCTCGCCGAGGTAGTTCTCCACGATGTCTTCTCCCACCGCCGCGGCATGGGGAAAGGATACGTCGGCCAGGATGTTCAATGATATCTTCCGGATGTTCACGTCCCGCCGTTTGAAGTAATCGGCGGCCTTGCGTCCCACCAGGTGCAGGGAGAATTCCCACTCCGGGCGCTTGGCCATGAACTGCTCCGCCATGCGGATGATGTTGGAGTTAAACGCTCCGCACAGACCCCTGTCGGAAGTGACCACAAGCAGGTCCACCCTTTTCGGCTCGCGGGTGACCAGCAGGGGGTGGGCCTGCGGGCTGGTCCTCAGGGCCAGGCTGGACAACACCTCCAGCATCTTATGGGCATAGGGCCGCGATGACAGGATGGCTTCCTGTGCCCGCCGCAACCTGGACGCGGCGACCATCTTCATGGCCTTGGTGATCTGCTCGGTGTTCTTGACCGAATCTATCCGTCGGCGGATGTCTCTGAGGTTGGCCATCTAAAGGTTCTCTCCTTAGCTTGCTGCCTTCCGAACCTATTCGTATACGAACTCGCTGTTGAAGGTCTCGAGGGCGCCCTTGATCTTCGCCTCGAGGTCGTCGTCGATCTTCCCCTTCTCCCGCAGGTCCTTCATGATCTCCGGATGGCGATTGCCCATGTAGTGGTGCAGCTCCTCCTCGTATTTCCCAAGGGTCTCCACCGGAAAATTGTCCACGTAGCCGTTGGTGGCGGCATATATGATTATGACCTGGCTTTCCACATTCATGGGCACATACTGGTCCTGTTTGAGGATCTCCACCAGCCTCTCTCCCCGGGCCAGCTGGGCCTGGGTGGTCTTGTCCAGATCGGACCCGAACTGCGCGAAAGCCGCCATCTCCCGGTATTGGGCCAATTCGAGCCGGAGCCTGCCGGCCACCTGCCTCATGGCCCTGACCTGGGCCGAGCCGCCCACCCGGGACACCGAGATTCCAACGTTAATAGCGGGCCTGAAACCGGAGTAGAACAGGTCTGATTCGAGAAAGATCTGGCCGTCGGTGATGGAAATGACATTGGTGGGGATGTACGCCGACACGTCACCTGCCTGTGTCTCGATGATCGGCAGGGCGGTCAGGGATCCACCCCCGTCTTCATCGCTCATCTTGGCCGCCCTTTCCAGGAGCCTGGAGTGGAGGTAGAAGACGTCCCCCGGGTAGGCCTCTCGTCCCGGCGGCCTCCTGAGAAGAAGTGACATCTGCCGGTAGGCCACAGCGTGTTTGGAGAGATCGTCATAAATCAACAGGGCGTGCTCGCCCTTGTCGCGGAAATATTCTCCCATGGCGCACCCGGCGAAGGGGGCCAGGAACAGCAGGGGCGCCGGCTCGCTGGCCGAGGCCGAGACGACAATGGTGAATTCCATGGCCCCGTTTTCCTCGAGGTCGGCCACAACCCGTGCCACGGTGGACTCCTTCTGCCCTACCGCTACGTAGATGCAGACAACCGGGTCTTCGGCATTCTTCTGGTTGATGATCGTGTCGATGGCCACCGCCGTCTTGCCGGTCTGGCGGTCGCCGATGATGAGCTCCCGCTGGCCCCGGCCGATGGGGATCATCGAATCGACAGCTTTCAGGCCCGTCTGCAGCGGCTCGTTAACGGGCTGCCTGCGAACGATGCCGGGGGCTATGACTTCGACCAACCGCGAGTCGGATGTCTCGATGGGCCCCTTTCCGTCAATGGGCTGTCCGAGGGCGTTGACTACCCTGCCCAGCATACCCTCGCCGCAGGGGACCTCGACAATGCGGCCGGTCCGCTTGACGATGTCGCCCTCCTTGATGAGCTGGTACTCCCCGAGGAGAACGATACCGACGTTGTCCTCCTCAAGATTGAGCACCATGCCGTAAACCTCACCGGGAAGCTCCACCAGCTCGCCGGCCATGACGTTCTCCAGCCCGTGAACCCTGGCGATGCCGTCACCGGTGGACAGGACGATCCCTGTCTCCTTGACATCGATGGTTTTCTCAAAGCCCTGAATCTGCTTTTTTATGATTTCGGTGATCTCTTCCGCTCTGATCTCCATGTCGATCTATCTCCCCTTGCTTAGGCTTTCTTTTACCTGATGCAGTTGATTGCTCAAGCTGCCGTCAAATACCTGGCCGCCCACATAGGCGACAACACCACCCAGCAGGCTCTCGTCCACCTCTGGCAGAATAACTACCTCCTTGCCGGACAGGCGCGTCAGGGTAGCCTGGATTCTTTTCTCTTCGGCCTTGGTCAGCGGCGCTGCCGTCACCACTTTAGCCCTGATCCGGTTGGCCATTTCGTCGGCGTACTCCATGTACGCCTGGCAGATGGCTTCAACTCCAAGGATCCGGTTCTTCTCCAGCAGAACGCTCAAAAATCGCCTGGTGAGATCATGGACCTCGACCCTGCCGAGGATGTCCTGAAGGATCGTGTCCTTGATCTTCCTGGAAACCGTGGGATCGGAGAAGGCATGACCGAGTTCGGGATTTTCGACAAAGATGCGGGATACTTCCTTGAGATCCTCCCCAGCTTCGGCCACAACTCCCTGCTCATGGGCCAGGTCTATAATCGCCTTGGCGTATCGCCTTGCGAGAACGAAACCGATCACGTCGTGTTAGCCTCCAGTTTTTCCAGATACTCGTTGATGAACCGCCTTTGGTCCTCCGGTTTTATGTTCTGCCTGATAATCTCCTCGGCAGCGGCCACGGCGGATTCGGCTACCTCTCTCCTGAGCAGATCCTGGGACTTTTTCAGCTCCAGTTCGATGGAGGTCTTCGCCTCCCGCTTGAGTCTCTGGACCGCCTCTTCCGCTTCGGCCAGAATCCTCTCCTTCTCCACTTCGCTCTCCTGTCGTGCGGTGACCAGGAGGTCTTCCACCTCCTTGTCAACCCTGGCCAGACGCTGTTCGGCCTCCTGCATCTTGGCCTCGGCCTCTTTCCGGGATTCCTCCGTCTCTTGAAGGAGCTTTCGCACACTTTCGATGCTGTTTCGGATTCCGTCGGCAACCGGCTTGCGGGCGAAGTAGACAAGGACTCCCACAAGAGCGGCAAAATTAACGACCCTCCATATCAGGTCCCAGACAGCCCTGAAATTCCCGCCCCCTTCACCACCTGTCGCCGCCAGGGCCGCAGCAGGCATGGCCGACAGGGCCACCACCAGGACAAAACCACGAATCGGCCCCGGCCTCATGCCTTGCCTCCCGGTGTCCTTCCGAGCAGCTTTGAGGCGATCTGGCCGGCCAGACCTCCGGTTTCCGCCCTGAGGCCCTCCCGGGACCTGTCGGTCTCTGAGGACAGGACCTCCTTGGCCCGATCCAGCTCCTTGACGTTGCCAGCTTTGGTTTCCTGAATAATCCTGCGAAACTCCCCCAGGGCTTCGTTCCTGAGGCCTGTCCTTATGGCCATGGCTTCCTGCTTGCCGCCGAGGAGCTTGGATTCGTACTCAGTGATGTTTTCCTCTGCAAGGTTGGTGAGCCTTTCCTTCAACTCGGAGGACTCCCGGACAAGCTTATCCCGGTCATCAAGAATTCTGAGGATGGGCTTAAAGAGAAGATAATTGAGAATTACCAGCAATATCAGGAAGTTAGCAAGCTGGACCAGTAAGGTAAAATTAACGTTGATCAAATGGGCCTCCGCCTCCCTGGTTAAAGAGTATTATTTCGGTACAAAACGTCCAACAACTTAATAAAACAGCCCTTCACTGTCAACAGTTTTTCCCGGTAAAACCCGTCTGTGGGCCTAACCTTTGACGACGAAAATGAGCAGGAGGGCGACCACCAGGGCATAGATCCCTGTAGACTCCGAGACGGCCTGTCCGACCAGCATGGTCCTGGTGAGAAGACCTGCTTCATCCGGGTTCCTTCCGATAGCTTCGCAGGCCTTGCCCGCAGCAAAGCCCTCGCCAATTCCCGGGCCGATGGCTCCGAACCCCATGGCCATGCCCGCACCGAGCAGGGCCGCCGCCCTGATGAGTTCCGCTCCTGTAATTCCATCCATTTAATTAACCTCCTTGAAAGCAAAAATCCTGAATGTAGGTGTTGGCCTTGTCTTCCCCCTTCGGGGATCTCTCTTTCCTGGGTTTTCCATATATTAAGTGTGACCTGTTATACAAGCAATATCAGAACCAGTGCCACCACGAGGGCGTAGATGGCTGTCGATTGCGCCACAGCCTGGCCGAGAAGCATCACACGGGTGAGCAGGCCCACGGCCTTTTCTGGATCCCGATGATGCCTTACGCCAATGATCGCCGACTCCGCCGCTATACCGCATCCGATGGACGGGCCCATGGCCCCGAATCCCATGCAGATGCCAGCCGACAGAACAGCTACCAAATCAACGAGACCGGCCTCCGGTTTCGCGGGAACGGCGAAGAGGAGCATAAAGGAGACCATAAGGGAAAAGATGACCGGCGTCTGGCTCACTGCCTGGCCGAGGAGCATCAGTGTCATAAACGGCCTTCGCATGTGCGGCTGTCTGGCAATGGCCGAACATGCCCAGGCAACCGGGAAAGAGCTTCCCGCGCCCGAGGCGAAGGCTCCGGCCCCGATGGAGATCCCGGCGCCAAGGGCGGCAAAGCCCTGGATCAGGGTCTCTCCCCCGAGATTGCCGAACAGCAGAAGGATTGACACGACCAGAGCGAAGGTCGGCGGTGTCGAGGCCGCTGCCTGACCTATGAGCATGGTCCTGAAGAGCTCCGAAGTGACCTTGGGCTGCCGCCCCATGCCCTCAACGGCCGACCCGCCCGCCATTCCGATCCCGATCCCCGCGCCCACGGCACCAAGTCCAATGGCGATGGCGGCTCCCAGCAGGTAGAGGGTTTTGACGAGTTCGGATGCAGCTACCTGGTCCACGGGATGCTCCTACTTGGTGGCGACCGCAATATAGGTAATTGTCAGCATGGTGAAAACGAAAGCCTGGATGGTGCCCACAAAAAGACCGAAGAAGACATACAGAAAGGGCGGCAGCACAAGGCTATAAACCATGTGGGAGACAACCGCTATTATGATGGCACCCCCCAGGATGTTGCCGAAAAGACGAAAGGAGATGGATACCACCTTCGCCAGTTCGCCGACCACATTCAAAGGCGCCATGATGAACCAAGGCTCACAGTAGTCTTTCAGGTAGGCGACGATCCCCTTTTCCCTGATGGCGGCGGTGTGGGTAAGAAAAAACCCCATTATTCCAAGGCCCAAAGGCGTATTCAAATCCTTGGTCGGCTCCTCGAGCCCGGGGATTATCCCCAACCAGTTGCACAGAAGCAGGAACACAAACATGGTGGCAACCAGGGGAACGTAGCTTCTGCTGGTGGTCTCCAGGGTTTCCCTGGTCAGCTTGTCCATGGATGACACATACAGTTCGGCCAGCCTCTGGGCGGGGTTGGGCAGCCTGCCCATGCGACGCGTTGCGATGACCGACAGCACGATCAGGGTAGCCATGATAAGCCAGGTGTTGAGCACGGTGGCGGTATTTACTGTGAGACGCAATCCGAAAAGATCGAAAGAGTAGGTCGCTATTTGGGTCAGGTCCTTCATCGCATCCTCTGTGCCGCTTGAATCTATTCGGATTTTCCGCTGAACTCCTCGAAAAGAAGCACAGCCTGGGTGACAAAGAGTGCCGGAATCGCAGCGCCCAACGTGATGCTATCATTCATTCCCGCGTAAACAAGGGTTGCGGCCATTATCATCATTCTCAGGGCATACTTTCCAGCCGCCCGGCGGGCACCCCTCGCACCCTGCGTATAAAACTGACCGGGGATGCCGCCCGCCATAAGCAGCAGGTTGACCAGGCTTGCAGTCCCTCCAAGAACGACACCTTTGGCCCAGGGTTTTTTGCCCGCCAGGATCAACAGTGCCGCAATCAGCAGCAAAAGGACAAGCGACCTTATGAATACATTCCTCACAAACCTGGTGAAGGATATCGGCTGGGAACCCATGCTAAAAAACGGTACGCAGTATACAGTATCCCACAGCCGGAATCAATCGGCTTTTAACGCCTGGGCCTGCTCTTTCTGCCCCTCGCCCTCCTTGCGGTCGTCTACGGCGGCAAGCTTGCCCTGCTCCTGCGTCATGGCACAGCTCCCCTCGAACATGACCCCCTCTTCGATATGCAGGCTGGGTGTCTTGATGTTGCCGAAGAGCTTTCCGGGGCGGAGAACCTCGATCCTTCCGGTGGCGACGATGTTTCCTTTAACCGACCCACTGATAACGATGGTGTGGACGTTAATCTCGGCGTTGATCTGGGCACTTTCCCCCACGATAAGGGTGTCTTTCGTGTAAACCTCTCCCTCAAGCTTTCCGTCCACGCGGACCGTCCCCTCGAAGGTCAGAATGCCCTTGAAATCGGTTCCCTCCCCGAGAAAGGCCTTGATCTCCCCTCGGGCACCAGGTGTCTCTTTTTTGCTCATAACCATCCTCCGTCCTTTGGAGCGCTTTTGCTGCTGATTTTACTGCCCTGTCCGGGCACCCGACCCGGGCGCCCGGAATTTTCTCTCTCCCTGTGTTCGGTTACTGTTCTATCCCTTTATAATCTTTTCCACAATTCCGTTCAGCTCCTCCAGGGTTCCATAGGCGATCTCGATGCGCCCTCCCCGCTTCATCTGCAGGACCCGGGTCTTGCTGCCCAGGCACCTCTCAAGGCGCCTTTCCAGCTCCTGTAGTTCGGGAGGTGCCCCTGGGGTTTTTGACCTTGATGGGCCGCTTTTCCTGGCCCTGTTGACCGCCCTTTCCACCTCTCGGACCGAAAGCCCCCTGCTGAGAATCCTGATCATCATCTTGTGGATAGCCCGTTCGTCCCCCAATCCCAGAAGGGCCCTGGCGTGTCCGGCGGAGATGGTGCCCTTTATCATTTCCGCCCTGACCGCCTCGGGAAGCCCGAGAAGCCTCAGGGAGTTGGCCACTGTTGCCCTGTCCTTCCCAATTCTCCTGGCGATCTCCTCCTGGGTGAGGCCGTGCTGTTCCTGAAGGTCCCGGTACGCCTGGGCCTCTTCCACGGGATTTAGGTTTTCCCTCTGGATGTTCTCGATAAGGGCCAATTCCAGCCTGTCATCCCGAAGCCGCTTGACCAGGACCGGTACCCTTTCCAGGCCGGCCAGCTTTGCTGCCCGAAGGCGCCTTTCGCCAGCCACCAGCTCGTAACCTCCCGGGACGCGGTGGACCAGAATGGGCTGAAGAATGCCTTTTTCGCTGATGGAAGCCGTTAACTCCTGCAGGGTATTGCGGTCGAAGGCCCGCCTGGGCTGCTCAGGATTGGGGAAGACCTCCTCAATGGGGACCAGCAGCATCTCCCCCTGCTCAGCCGCGTCGTCCCCTCCTGGGATAAGGGCCCCTAAACCCTTTCCAAGGGCCTGCCTTTTTCTCTTGTTGGTCATATGGCTCCTCTGGCGGTTGGTTCCGAACCCCTGACCCTACAGAATACAGGGTGCGGAAAGATCTTTATTAAGCAGGGTGTCGAAATCAACCCTGTTGAATCTGGTGTCATTCGTTTCCGGTATGACTCCCCCCATTAAGCAGCTCCTTTGCCAATTGAAGGTAGCCCTGTGTCCCTGCTGAACGGATGTCGTAAAGGATGATGGGCTTTCCGTGGCTTGGTGCTTCGCTGAGCTTGACGTTCCGGGGAATTACCGTCTGAAAAACCTTGCCGGGGAAGTATCTTCGGGCCTCGCCGGCCACCTGGTGGGACAGATTGTTCCGGGGGTCGAACATGGTGAGCAGGATGCCCTCCAGAGCCAGGCCGGGATTAAGGGCGCCCTTGACCAACTTGATGGTATTGAGAAGCTTGCTCAGGCCTTCAAGGGCGTAATATTCGCACTGCAAGGGCACAAGGACCGTATCGGCAGCGGTGAGGGCGTTGAGGGTAAGAAGGCCCAGGCTGGGGGGGCAGTCGATGATCAGAAAGTCATAGTCCTCTTTGATCCCCTCGACAGCCCTCGACAAAAGCGTCTCCCTGGAGAGGGCCGTCACCAGCTCCACCTCGGCACCGATGAGGTCGACGTGGGAGGGCGCCAACCTCAGGTGTTTCAGGGCCGTGTCCACAATGATCCCCCTCAATGGCTCCTGGCCCACGAGGACCTGATAGACGGAAAGAGCCACGTCCGATGGGTCCACTCCGACCCCGCTGGTGGCGTTGGCCTGGGGATCCATATCCACCAGAAGGGTTCTCCTCTCCGCTGCCGCCAGGGATGCCGCCAGGTTCACAGCGGTTGTCGTCTTGCCGACACCACCTTTCTGGTTGGCTATGGTGATAACTTTTCCCATCGGGTGTAATGAACCCCCTGTGCCCATATCCGGGGCTTTGCCCTTCCGGAATGCCTGCTGCCCAAACTGCCTTTCCCGCCAAAAAACCTCTTAAAAGTTTGAATATAAACAATATTTGTCCTGTGGTCCCGGCCTTACAGTGCACGCCCGAGCATCAACCCGAAAGGGGCCGTGGAAACCGGACCTTGGGTTCGCCTTCGACCTGGAACATGAAAACTAATATATGAGAGTGAAAATGGCAACGATTAAGTCTGGGGGGGCGGATATGATGTCACGTGGGAGCCAGGGAAGATAGCCCCGAAGAGGAAGGGAAAGGAGACGCTCCCTGGCGGCCAGCGTTGACCGTCAAGGGCAGTGAGAAAATAATGAACGGACCCAGATGGTTTTAATCAGCCTGGGGGTCCTCGTCCCTCTCTGGTCCCGGCTGTTCTTTCAAGAGGGGTTGTTTCACGTGAAACATTCAGTGCCGCCAAGCCGGCCGGGGATCCCAGGGGGAGCTGTGTTCACTGCCCCGGCAGGTAAAGGCCCTGAAGATCTGAGGCCCCTATCTCCCAGATGACACTCGGCACCTTCGAGCCGCCGAGCCGGTATGGATGAATCCTCCCCAGGCCCTCTTCAGCGAGGTTTTCGGAGGTGTAGATCAACACCTTCCCCTTTCGGGACAGGAAGGGAGCTGCTGCTGAAAGGATCCTGGTCGGCTTTGCTGCCGCCCGGGACACGGCGACATCGAACCCTCCCTCCATGTCCCGCACAGCGAGCTCTTCGAAGCGGCCCTCGAGGACCTCCGCCTCCCGAAGATCCAGGGAACGGAGAACGTGTCTCAGAAAGGCGCATTTCCTGGCGGATGCTTCTGCCATGGCCAGAGACACCCCGGGCAGAACGATCTTAAGGGGCAGGCCCGGAAAGCCCGCCCCCGCACCCAGGTCAATAATTCGCTCTGAGCCCTTTAACAGCCCCATGGCGACGGGGGCCAGAGAGTCAAGAAAATGGATCCTGACCCAGTCCGGCTGCTTTCTGGAAACCAGATTGATTCGCCGGTTCCACCGTTGGAGCTCGGAATGGTAGCGAAAGAGAAGTTGAAGGGCCTTTTGGTCAACCGTGACGCCCAGGGCCCTGGCCCCTGCGGACAGGGAGGATTTAAATTCGGCCTCTGTCTTCAAAGCTATGTTGCGGCCTCCCTGTTTTTGCCTGTCAGATAGACCATCAGGGCGGAAACCGCCGCCGGTGTCACCCCGGGGATCCTTCCGGCCTGACCCAGAGTGGCGGGCCTGACCTCCTCCAGTTTCTCCCGCACTTCGGCTGAGATGGCGCCCATGCTGAAATAGTCCATGTCGTCTGGAATCTTCCAGCCCTCCAGCCGCCTCATCCTCTCCACCATGGCCTCCTGCCGCCTGATGTAGCCCTCATATTTGACCTGAATCGAGACCTGTTCTGAGACATCCCTGCGTGACAGGGGTTCAAATCCGGGATCGTAGCTGGCAAGGTCACCATAGGAGATCTCGGGCTGGCGGAGGGCATTGGCCAGAGAGGTTCCCTTCCTGGGCCTTCCATCGCCCATATCCACAGTCACCCTACGCCGGTTGAGCCTGTCCAGCTCCTCCTCTATCTGCCGCCTTTTTTCCCTGGTGCCTTCGATCTCCTCCAGGTTGACAAGACCAACAGCGTGCCCCTTTTCCATGAGACGAAGGTCTGCATTGTCTTCCCTGAGCAGCAGCCGATGCTCGGCTCGGGATGTCAGAAGGCGATAGGGCTCTCTGGTTCCCTTTGTCACCAGGTCATCCACCAGGACACCAATATAGGACTCGTCTCGGCCAAGCAGCAAGGGTGGGCGGCCCATGACTCCCAGCCCCGCATTGATGCCCGCGACAATTCCCTGGCCGGCCGCCTCCTCATAGCCCGAACTGCCGTTGATCTGTCCGGCCAGGTACAGACCGGGGACCTTTCGGACCTGGAGGTCGGGGCCGAGCTGCGTGGGATGGATGAAATCGTATTCGATGGCGTACCCGGGACGCATGATCTGAACCTCCTCCAGGCCAGGGATCGTTCGCAGCATCTCCGTCTGGACATCGATGGGCAGGCCGGTGAAAACGCCGTTGGGATAAACCTCCTTGGTGTGCAGCCCCTCCTGCTCGAGGAAAAGCTTGTGGCTGGTCCGGTCCGGAAAGGCCTGGACCTTGTCCTCGATGCTGGGACAGTAGCGGGGAGGCGCCCCCGTCATGACGCCCGAGATCATCGGCGACCTCTGCAGGTTGCCCTGAATGACCCGGTGGGTCCTTTCGTTGGTCTTGGTGATCCAGCAGGGTACCTGGGCCCTGGCGATCCTGTCGTTCCGGAACGAGAAAGGGATGAAGTCCGGATCCCCGTGTTGAGGCTCCAGGGAGTCAAAATCTATGGTCTTGGCATCAAGCCTTGGCGTCGTGCAGGTCATGAGCCTGCCGACGCTGAGTCCCAGGCCCTCGAGGGCTGAGGACAGGGAGACGGCAGGAAATTCACCGGCCCGGCCGGCTGGATAACGGGTATCTCCGATGTGGACCATACCGTTGAGAAAGGTTCCTGAGCAAACCACAACCGTCCGGGAGGAGAACTCCTCTCCCGCCTGTGTGTGGACGCCGGCAGCCCGGCCTCCATCGACGAGAAAACCCTCCACCAGGCCCTGTTTAATGTGGAGCCCATTCTGTTTCTCGAGCCTCTCCTTGACCCATGATTTGTAGTGCTGCATGTCAGCCTGGGCCCGCGAGGAGCGTACCGCAGGCCCCTTTTTGGTGTTGAGCCGGCGAAACTGGATGCCGGTGGCGTCGATAGCCTCCGCCATGATGCCGCCGAGGGCGTCGATCTCTCTGACCACATGACCTTTGGCGAGCCCTCCGATGGCCGGGTTACAGGACATCTGGGCTATCTGGTCGATGTGGATGGACAGGAGGAGGGTGGTCAACCCCATCCGGGCAGCGGCCATGGCCGCCTCGCAGCCGGCGTGTCCGCCTCCCACCACTATGACGTCGAACCGTGTGGGGTGATGATACCGGGGGATTTTGGGATGTTTATTATCCATAGAGCACTTCCCGGGGTGGTGACGCTTGACATCTTGCGGCTCTGGTCATGGCCCGGGCCTCCAGTTTCCAGCCTCCGCCACCCCCCGTTTCACGTGAAACATACTTCCCTATTGAGGTTCGGGTTAAAGATATAAGGTTAAGGGATAAAGAAAATTATTCCGCTCGCCACCCATGACAGACCTGAGGGAGCAGGCCTCCCCGGTGTTCTTCCTTTCCACTTTAACCTTTTGCCTTGTCACTCCTGCCTATTTCCCGATACAGAAGGTGGTGAAAATACGATCCAGAACCTCCTCATCGGATATCTGCCCGGTTAGTTCTCCCACATGCAGCAGGGCTTCATTCACATCCACCGCAATCAGGTCCGGCTCAACCCGCTCTTTCACGGCACGCAGGGCCCGCTCACAGGCGTCCTTGATACCCTTTACGGCCTCAGCCTGCCGAACCGTGGTGACGACCCCCTCGGCCAGAGCCAGGCTTTCCCCTTCGGTTCCAAAAGCGGCCCGATATATGGCTGATTTGAGGCCGCCGATGCCGTCCCCTGTTTTAGCCGAGACGGGGATCGCCTCATCGGGGAGGTCCGCCCCTTGGGAAGGCAGGTCGGATTTATTGGATACGACCACCCTGGGCTCTTTCTTCGTCTCCTGGAGAAGGGCCTTGTCTCCAGGGCCCAGCTTCCTGGATGAATCAATGACGACTATCAGCAGGTCGGCATTTTCCATCATCCTCCTGGTACGCAGAACCCCTTCCACCTCTACGGCATCGGCCCCCTCCCTGATGCCGGCGGTGTCCACCACCCTCATCGGCACTCCCTGGATATCAACGCTCCCCTCAATAAAATCCCGGGTGGTTCCGGGAACTTCATGGACGATGGCCCTGTCCTCCTCAAGGAGGGCGTTCAGAAGGCTTGATTTGCCCACGTTGGGGGTGCCGATGATGACCACCGCCAGCCCTGCATCGAGGGCGATGCCATGACGGGCTGTGGACAGAAGCCCCCGGGCCGTGTCCAGGCTGTTCCTGACAGCCTCCTCCACCTGCCGCAGATCAAGATCATCTTCCACGTCCTCCGGGAAATCAATAGCCGACTCGAGCATGACCTTGGCGGTCATCACCCACTCCCGGATGGCGCCCGCCTCCCGGCCCATGGCGCCCTCCACCTGCCTGAGCATTACCCTTCGTGCCTCGTCGGTGGCAGCGTGGATGAGGCCGGCAACGGCCTCAGCCTGGGACAGGTCTATCCGGCCGTTGACAAAAGCCCGACGGGTAAACTCCCCCGGCTCGGCCAGGCGGGCTCCTCCCTCCAGGGCCGCCTCGAGGATAGTCCTCATGATAAGGGGGCCGCCGTGGGCGGTAACCTCGAAAGTGTCCTCCCCGGTGTAGGATCCCGGCCCTCGAAAGAACAGGACCAGGGTCTGGTCAATGGGGTCCACGTCTTTGCCAGGGAAATGGGTGTGGCCCAGCAGAGCCTTCTGCGGTGGAGGGGGAAAGGTGGCCCAGCCACCCCGAGGGGTAAAAACTGAACGAAGGACATCAAGGGCCCCGGGCCCGGTTATGCGTACCATTCCAATTCCCCCGTGGCCGGGGGGTGTGGATATCGCGGCGATCGTATCGGAGTCCGGCACGGGCTTTATCACGCGCACCCCCGGGTTCCAGGTCGGCGATGCTCACCGTTCAGGTGCGGGGATGCCTTGCCCCAATTGCGTACGATGCGGGTCCAACCCATTTTTCAAAAAGCCCTGTCAATACTCAAATCGGACCTGTCCAGCACTGAGCTCGTTCAGCGCACCCCTATTTCGCACCCTTTTTCTTCTTGCCCTTTTTCCCCTTTTTGTCCGCCTCAGGCTCAGGCTGATCATCCTTGTCTCCCCTGTTCATAAGGTATTGATGTCCTATGGTCAGCACGTTGTTGACCAGCCAGTAGATAACCAGCCCGGACGGGAAGCTAAGGAAGAGGGCGGTAAATACAATGGGCATGAAGAGCATGATCTGGGCCTGCCTGGGGTCGGCCGAGGTGGGAGTCATCTTCTGCTGAAGAAACATGGTCCCGCCCATGATGATGGGGGTAATATAATAGGGATCTTTGGCTGACAGGTCGACGATCCAGAAGGCGAAAGGGGCGTGTCTGAGCTCGATCGCCCCTAAAAGGGCCCTGTACAGGGCAAAAAACACCGGGATCTGCACCAGGATGGGCAGGCATCCTCCCGCCGGGTTCACTTTGTTCTCGCGGTAAAGAACCATGATCTCCTGGTTCAGCTTCTCCCGGTCTTTCTTGTAGCGGTCCTTCAGGGCGTTGATCTGTGGCTGAAGCTTGCTCATCTTCCTCATGGACCGGTGGCTGGCGGTGGAGAACGGTATAAAGAAGATCTTGATTAAAATAGTCAGGATAATGATGGCCACCCCGTAGTTCCTGACGTATTTGTAGAAGAAGTTAAGGAGGTCCATGAGCGGCTGGGCGATGAAACCGAAAAACCCGAGGTCGATGGTTTTGGCGAGAAGCGGATCCACCGCCTTCAGTGAGACCATCTCCTTGGGCCCGACATATGTGTTGATCGCCATCGAGGAAGACTGGCCGGGAAGCAGTCTCGTTTGAGAGGTAAGCGCCAGCCCTATCCTGTCATCCTCCAGCTTTTTGACACGGGCGCCGTCAACACTTTCGGCAGGGATCATGGCGGCCGTGAAGTACATATCGGTGGTGGCGATCCACTGGGGCAGAAAATCGAGGTCCTGGGTTCCCTCAACACTCTTGGGCTTGACCTTCCTTCTCTTGTCTTCCACCAGGGCCATTGCCCCCTGGTACCCGTACTGCTTCCCTCCCCCCAGGAATCCACCAACCTTTTCGCCGGCCGGTGGCTCGAGTCCCGGATCCCAGGTCAACGAAAGTCGGCCGGCCATAGGGTTCACGCCCAGATTCAGGATCTCCAGATCCGTCAGGATGGCGTAGTCGTCACCGGAAAAGGTCAGGGTTTTGACCATCTCCAGGCCCTCAGCGGTCCTGTATCTGAAGGCCAGGGATGCCTCCTGGCCCTCTCCGAGGACCAGGTCCTGGCCATCGACAACAAAGAGGGCATCGGTGAACCCCATGGGTCCGCCCGCATCAATGAATTCAGCACTGAGGGGCAAAGACCCGTCCTGGGGCGATCTCACCATCTCCACAAAGGATTCCGGCTCCTTTCTGTCCTGAAGGTACTTCAGCAGACGATGGCTTTGGAGGGCCGCTCCGCGGCTTGTGACAATGGTCGAGTAAAGGGGGGTTCGGACAACTATTCGCTTCTCAGCTGACCCCTTAAGGGCCTCAGGCGCCCTCTCGGGAACGGGAGCTTCGCCCGGACCTGGCCCCGGAGGCTCGACGCCGGCCTGCTGGTCGGGTGCGGCTGGGCTCTCCATGGCCTCCGCAGGCCCCTCCTCCGCAGGCGGGGGTGGAGATGAAACGAAGTAGGTCTGCCAGACGAAAAGAAACGCAAGGGAGATAACGATGGCTAAAATAAGTCTTTTGCCCTGATCATCCATTCTAAGAAAACCTCATCACTAATGCTCTGTCTCGGGATTAAGATCCCCGGGTCCCTGCCTGGAATTTGACAAAACGCGGCCCAGGGCCTGGCCAGCCCTGCCGCCACCGGCGGTGATCGCTGGAACGGGATCGTACCCGCTGCCCCCCAGGGGGTGGCACCTGAGAATGCGCCGCACCGCCACAAGGGTTCCCTTGAAGACACCGTGAATCTCGATAGCCTGGGAAGCATAGCTGGAGCAGGTGGGCAGAAAGCGACACGAGCCAGGCAGGGCAGGTGAGATCCACCTTCCATAGATATCGATCAAAACCAGGAAAAATCTTTTCATTGATCGGCCTCAAGGTGAAGCCCCGCCCTGCGGACAAGGTTCAGGAACTCGCTCTCGAGCTCCG
>JBFFDD010000004.1:0-38670 GCA_041559575.1 bacterium | reverse complement strand
GACGATCTGCCTTATTCTGGCGCGGGTTTTTTTATCCAAATTATTCTAATCCAATATCCATCCGCCTTCGCTGACTCCTATCGATAGGCTACGGCGGACGGGAAATTCCTAAAAAAAGCTTTAACCACAGAGGCCGCAGAGGCGACCCCTGTCAGGTCGCACCGCAGAGGACAGCGGAGGAAATCAAGAAGGGTTTAAGGCAACTTTTACAGGTTTCACCTTTCTACATATTTACGATCGACCTTCCAACTACTAATTTAACCTTCCATTCCCCGATTCCAACCTCTTTTTTCAGATTCTAATCCTTCCCCCCTTTTCCACAATCCTCTCCCCCCGGGGAGAGGAGGTTATCTTCCGCGGCTCCTAGTTAAAGCTTTTCCTCGAAACCCGAAACTCGAAACTCCAGCCACGTTTCAACGTAGCTGGCTTACCTCCCCCAGTGCTCCCCCTTGAGCTGGCGCATGTGTCCCTCGTAGAGGTACTCGAGGGTCTGGGCGGCGACATCCTCCGGCGCCACCTTGATCCTCGCCTCCCCGGTCTCGATGGCCGCCCTGGCCACTTCGGCCGCTACCCTAGGGGGGACTTTGAAGTTCATGGTGCTGGGTATGATGTACTCCGGGGTCAGCTCGTCATCGGTGATGAAATCAGCGATGGCGTGGGCGGCGGCAAGTTTCATCTCATCGTTGATGTTCCGGGCCCGGACGTCGAGCGCGCCGCGGAAGATGCCGGGAAAGACCATGCTGTTGTTCACCTGGTTGGGGAAATCCGATCGGCCGGTCACGATGACCTTGGCGCCACCCGCCTGCGCCTCATCGGGCATGATCTCAGGAACGGGGTTGGCCATGGCGAAAACGATGGGGTCTGGCGCCATGCTCCTGACCATCTCCTTGCTGACGATGCCGGGTGCGGAAAGCCCCATAAAAACATCCGCCCCTTTCATGGCCTTTGCGAGATCGCCTTTGATAAGGTCCTTATTGGTGATCTCCGCCATCTCCTCCTGGATCCGGTTCAATCCCCTCTTTCCTCTGTAGATAATACCGGCGATGTCACAGAGGAGCACATCCTGGACCCCGGCTTTAAGGAGGAGTTTTGTGACCGCGATACCCGCGGCTCCGGCCCCGCTCATGACGATCCTCACTTTTGAGATCTCCTTGCCGGTGATCTTCAGGGCATTGATCAGCCCGGCCAGGACGACCACCGCCGTCCCGTGCTGATCGTCATGGAAGATGGGGATATCGGTCTCCTTCCTGAGTCTCTGTTCGATCTCGAAACACCTCGGCGCCGAGATATCCTCGAGATTGACCCCTCCGAACGTCGGTGAGATCGCCTTGACCAGTTCCACGATCTCGTCAACATCCTGGGTGCACACGCAGATTGGGAACGCCTCCACGCCGGCGAATGTATGGAAGAGGATGGCCTTGCCCTCCATGACCGGCATCGCCGCCCGGGGACCGATATTACCGAGCCCCAGGACCGCGCTTCCATCCGAGACGATAGCCACCAGGTTGCCCTTGCAGGTCAGGTCATAGACCTTTTCCGGCTTCTTCGACAGAAGGATGCTGGCCTCGGCGGCCTCGGGGGGAAGATAGAGACGGTTGAGGATGTACTCGTCCTTGATGGGGACCTTGACCTTGATCTCCAGGACGCCCTGGTAGCGGTGGTGGAGATCGATGGACTCCTCGTAGATATCCATCCTCTTCTTTCGGGGCGGGGGGGGAGGAAGGACCGTATATTCATTTTCGTAGACGATCTTCCGTGTCTTCTTCTCTATCTCGGCCGGCGCCACACTTACCCTGGCATCCCCTGACTCAATGGCGGTCTGGGCGACGATCCGGGCCACTTTCGCCGCCATCTGAAAATCGAAGATAGGTGGAACGATATTGGAGGGGTTCAGCTTGCTCTCACTGACCATCCCGGCAACCACCTCAGCCGCTGCCAGATACATCTTCTCCGTCAGTCGCACTCCCCTGACATCGAGCATACCCCTGAAAATACCCGGCGCCACATAAGCGGAGTTGATCTCGTTGGGGAAATCGGACCTGCCGGATCCGACAACCGCCGCTCCGGCGCTGAGGGCCTCATCGGGCATGATCTCCGGTACAGGGTTGGCCATGGCGAAGACAACGGACCCTTTGGCCATATCCTTGATCATCTCCGGGGAAACGATCCCTGGCGCCGAAAGGCCTATGAATACGTCGGATTCCACCATCATGTCCTTAAGGGATCCCTTCCTGCGTTCGACATTGGTCTTGATGGCGATCTCCGATTTGGCCCAGTTGGTCGGATCCAACCGGTAACGGTATATGGATCCGTATCGGTCGCAGAGTATGATGTTCTTGGCCCCGGCAGCCAGGAGGAGTTTGGCCGTGGCGATTCCGGCCGCTCCCGCACCGCTGATAACGATCTTCACCTTATTGAGTTTCTTATCCACCACCTTAAGGGCGTTGATCAGAGCCGCGTAAACGGCAATGGCTCCACCGTGCTGATCGTTGTGAAATACGGGGATGCGGGTCGCCTTCTTGAGGTTCCTTTCCAGGGTGAAGCATTTGGGGGCAGCGATATCCTCAAGCACGATGCCCCCGAAATTGGTCGCCAGCCTGAGCCCTATCTCCACAATCTCATCACAATCCTGGGTGTTCAGGGAGATGGGGAAGGCGTCCACTCCGGCGAAGGTCTTGAAGAAAACAGCCCGTCCCTCAAGCATGGCCAGGGCCGACTCCGGGCCGGTACTGCCCAATCCGTAGACAGCTGATCCGTCGCTGATAATGGCAACCGTGTTACCGCGGCAGGTCAGGTCGAATGACCTGATGTTCGATCGAGCGATCTCCAGACAGGGTGCGGCGACCCCGGGCGTGTAGAGCAGACTGAGGGCGGAGGAGTCCTTGATGGGGATCTTGCTGTCAACCCCGATCAGCCCCCTGTTTTTCAACCTCAGATCGAGTCCGAAATGATCTTTACCCTGTTTTCCGCCTTCTTTTTTGCCCGATGATTTTTTCCCGACCATTTCGGTCCCCTTCGGATCTGTCTGCTTTGGAAGGTGCGTCCCTTGACAAGCCCCTTCTTCAGCCTGATCAAATTGGAATGATGCCTGCGTGAAAAGACATTGCGCAAAAAAAGTTTCTTAACACCATCACGCTATTTAAGCAACCGGGGCAGGTGGGGCTTGAGGTTCGACGGGGGGAAAGGCCGTGATTGGTTATTTGTGATTCGTGATCCGTAGAGTCTCCCCTTCCCCTCCTACATTAATTACCGCATCTGGGCTTACCATGAGGTGATATTGTCTCGGCTCTTATGATTTCAACCATTCACTGGGTCGTTCGGTCTCATTCTCGTTTTTTCCCACCGGACTTGAGCATTTTGGATATATTTATCCCGGAATTCTCACGGCGATTTCTGTGGAGAGTCCGTGTTGATACCGGCTACCTTTTTGAAAACGGGTTCGGCCGTCCTGAACTCGGGGGGCCAGACGATCTCCGGCTCACCGTCGATCCACTGCTGCACATAGGTAGGCGGCATGTTCTGGTTCGTATATCCATCCTCTGACGAAAAACCGATGGGACCGAAAGGGGTTTGGATCATCGTTGAGGCCAGGGCATCCCTTATATTACCGGGATCCCTGGATGGCACCCTGTGCAGAACACTCCTGAGCAGGTATATCGCCGAGAAGGCCTCCGCGCCGTGATAATCAGGCAGGCTTCCGTAAAGATCCCGATATCTGCTTGAGTAGGCCTGAGCCCCTTTATAAGGAAGCTTTGGGGACCAAAGGGAGGTGAAAAAGATCCCCTGGCCTGCCTCATCAGTGGTCCGCAGGAACCGCCTTTCCGAGAAGGATGGTGAGCCGCCCATCACAATCCTTGGCCTGACTTCCAGGTCCCTCAGGCCAGTCACTATACGGGAGGAATCCTTTCCGTACGCGACAATAAAGAGAGCATCCGGTTCCAATTCCTTCACCCTCTGCAACAGGGGGGCAAAATCGTCCACACCGAAGTCATAGGCTAAGTGATTCAGATCCCATCCGATGTGCTTCCCGGCTTCCTCCAGAGCCGATATTGTGCCGGAGGCGAACCGGGATCTCTCGTAGATAAGAGATATCCGACCGGATCCAATGGTCTCCCTCAGAAACTGGACGGCTCCCGCATTGTACATGCTGAGGGTCGGCGTGATACGGAAAACGTTATCGTAACCCTTTCGGGTGATCCGATCCTCCGCTCCGGAGACCGCAAGATAAGGAACACCCCTGCTCTGGCTCACTCTGGCAACCTCCTCGGTTACACTGGAACCCGTTCCCCCGAGGATGAGCGGATATTGCTTGTTATCGATGAAATGTCTGGTGATGGAGCGGGCTGTGGCTGGCCTGCCCCCGGTGTCCCTTATATCGAGTTGGATCAGGTCCCCGCCGACCCCTCCTCTGGAATTGATCTCTTCTAGACCCAATAGATAGGAATCCCTCTGCATCCGCCCGATGACACCGTTGGGCCCTGAAAGATCCACCAGGACGCCGATGGTGATGTCCTCGGCAAGGGCAACCGCGCCCTGAATACCGAAAACACCGGCCACCACTGCGCTTAAAAAAATGACACCGATCCTGGCTCTCACAATGGGAAACACCTCGTATTATTTGTCTGTCTGTGCGGTTTTGCGTGAATGCCCTTATCTCTCGCCCGCTCATCACGCCTCGAGCGTGATTCGCTCAAGACGCTAAGACGCCAAGGAACATCTTCAATTTCTGTTCCCTTTGAAACCTGGAACCTGGAACTTGAAACCTGGAACGGGGTTGTCCCCTCCAGTCTCCTCATTTTCTGGTGCTCCTGCCCGCCATAGCGGCAGCCAGCCTGATGGCCTCGATCAGACTCCCGGGATCGGCAAGCCCTTTGCCGGCTATGTCGAAGGCTGTACCGTGGTCCACCGAGGTCCGGATGATAGGCAGGCCCAGGGTGACGTTCACCCCGGATTCGAATCCGAGAAGCTTAAGGGGGATGTGACCCTGATCGTGATACATGGCCACCACCGCGTCATAATGACCCCTGTGCATCCTGAGAAAGATGACATCCGGTGGTACAGGCCCTTCGGCGTCGATGCCCAGCCTGACAGCATCCTCGACGGCCGGAGCCACGATCCGGGCCTCCTCATCTCCGAAGATTCCCCCTTCTCCGGCGTGGGGATTCAGCCCGGCGACTCCGAATCGGGGCTTCTCGATCCCCATCCCGGCGAGGGCTTTCCGGCCAAGCTCCAAGACCCGGAGGATCCTTTCCCTGGTGATGGCCCCGGGAACCTCGGCAAGGGGAATATGCGAGGTCACGTGGAGGGCCCTCATGCCGGTGGTGACCAGCATCATCACGTAATCCGAAGCCTGTGTCCTCTCAGCCAGGATCTCCGTGTGTCCGGCGTACCTGTGGCCGGCCAGATGAAGGGATTCCTTGTTGATGGGAGCTGTCACAATCCCGGCCACCTGTCCCTCCATGGCCATATCGATGGCCCGTGTCAGACAGCGAAAGGCGCATTCCCCCGCTTCGGCACTCAATTTACCGAAGGGGAGATCACTCGACGACAGGTCCTGCTGCACCACATGGGCATGGCCTGAGGAGGGTGAAAACTCGGAAAGGCTTGCGATCGTTCGGTAACTTACCGAACTCCCCGCCTTGCGAGCTCCGGCGGCAAGCCTCTTCTGGTCGCCGATCACCACACAGCACCGCCGCAGATCATCATCCTCCAAGGCCATGGAGATGATCTCGGGCCCCACACCGGCTGGATCACCCATGGTCACCGCAAGGGGTGCCCCTGAGCAATCCGTGTTACGGCTTCTGGAACGCCGGTTCGAGGTCATGGAGATTCCAACCCAACGGGATTCGTCAGCACTCCGATCCCCTCGATGGCGACGCTGACCTGGTCCCCATCCTGAACGGACCCGACCCCCGATGGTGTACCGGTAGCGATAACATCGCCGGGTTCCAGGGTCATGGCCGCACTGATGTGCGAAACCAGATAGAACGCGTCGAAGAGCATAGTGGATGTGTTATCCTCCTGGCGAAGTTCGGAGTTCACCACGGTGGTTATCCGGACAGAGGTGGGATCGAGTTCGGTCTCGATCCACGGTCCCACAGGGCAGAAAGTATCGAACCCCTTGGAACGGGCGAATTGACCGTCCGCCCTCTGAAGGTCCCGCGCTGTGACGTCGTTCAGGATCGTGTAACCGAGGATAAACTGTGAGGCTTCTTCCGGTGAGACCCTGCGGCATCTGCTACCGATGACGATAGCCAGTTCCCCCTCGTAATGAACGTTGCTGGATTCCTTCGGCATCAGGATCGCTTCACCGTGTCCGATAACCGCACTGGGAGCCTTGAGGAAGATCAGGGGCTCCAAAGGCCGTTCATGACCCATCTCCTCGATATGGCCGATGTAGTTATATCCTACCGCTACGACCTTGGACGGGACAACCGGGGCGAGGAGATGGACCTCGGAGAGTGGATACCTCGTCTCGTCCCTGAGGACCTCCGGGAAGGGAGGGCCGGTGAGGCGACGCACCCATTTCTCCTCTATGACCCCCCAGTGGGTGCCCGGGTGCTCCCCGGCATCTCTATGAGGGAGCCTGCCGGATCCGGGACGATTCAGATCAGGGAGGTAAAATCTAACTATGCGCATTATAGACCTCTGCAGAAGATCTCAAGTTTCAATTTTCAAGTCCTGAGACGGTATCAGGACCGCGGGCGATAATTACAGACATATTCTTCAACCTGAAACTTGGAACTTGAAACCTGAAACACGGATCTTCTCTGTTACTCCAACTCCCCAATGGCCTTCTCGATGCGGTCCAGACCCTTCTCGATATTCTCCATGGAGGAAGCATAGGAGAGCCGGGCGTATTCATCGGCCCCGAAGGCAATCCCCGGGACAACGGCCACCTTCGCCTCATCGAGGAGATAGTCGGCGAAACCGTTTGAGTTCTCAATCTTCCGGCCCTTGAACGACCTGCCGTAAAGACCGGCAAAACTGGGGAACACATAGAAGGCTCCCATGGGGGTAAAACAGGAAACACCGTCCATGGTGTTAAGCCTGTCAACAATATACCGCCGCCTTTTATCGAACTCGGCAACCATCATCGAGATAAAATCCTGAGGGCCGTTGAGGGCCTCAACAACAGCAGGCATCACAAAGGATGTTGGGTTGGAGGTGCTCTGGCTCTGGATCTTGGTCATGGCCCCCACGAGGTCCTCAGGAGCGGCCGCATAGCCGACCCTCCACCCCGTCATGGAGTAGGCTTTGGAAAGACCGTTGACCAGCACCGTCCGATCCTGCATTCCCGGCAACTGAGCGATGCTGGTGAACTCAAAATCATCGTAGATGAGCTTCTCGTAGATCTCATCGGAGATGACTATGATGTCTCTACTCCTGGCATACTCGGCGATCTCCTCGAGCTGTTTGCGGGAATATCCTGCCCCGGTGGGGTTGCTGGGACTGTTAATAACCAGAGCCCGGGTATTATCTGTGGTGACTTTCTCCAGGTCCTTCACGCTGACCGTAAATCCGGTCTCCTCGCCGCTCTGCACTATCACCGGCTCAGCACTTGCCAGAATCACCTGATCCGGATAGGAGACCCAATAGGGTGCCGGAATGATCACCTCGTCACCCTCCTGAAAGAGGGCCTGGGCGATGTTGTACAGGGTATGCTTGGCCCCGCAGGAGATGATGATGTTGCCGCGACCATAGTCCAAACCCTGGTCTCTTTTGAGCTTCTCGATCACTGCATCTTTGGCCTCATTGGTTCCGGGAACGGGTGTATACTTGGTAAAACCCTCCTCCAGCGCCTTGATCGCCGCCTGCTTGATATTATCGGGGGTATCAAAATCAGGCTCTCCGGCGCCGAATCCGACAACATCGAGCCCGTCGGCCTTCATCTGCTTGGCCTTGGCCGTGATGGCGAGTGTTGGTGATGGTTTAATCCCTTTGACTCTCTTTGCAAGATCCATTGTCGTGCCCCCTCTTTCTGTGTTCGCTCCCCTTCCCGGCGGACGCCAGCGCTGATTCAGGCCTGACCTGGGAGGGGATCGGTTGAGTGGTTAAAAATTTCCAGGTTCAAGGAGCAAAGTGCCAAGAGCTTAGCGCTGGGAAGTGAATTCCAGGAAGCGTATTCAGGAAATCAGCCCGTCACCCTTTCCACTTTCCACTTTGCACCTGATCCTTCTGCTTCGTCTTCGTCTTATTCCTTGTTTCCGCTTTCTCCTCCCCACGCCGCCTGAATTGCCGTCAGGCAGACCACGTTGACGATATCCTCAGCGCTGCATCCCCTGGACAGATCGTTTACCGGTTTGAGCAGGCCCTGGAGGATCGGTCCGATCGCCTTTGTAAAAGCTAGCCGCTCCACCAGTTTATAGGCAATGTTGCCGGCATCCAGATCCGGGAAAATCAGGA
Source organism: bacterium (assembly GCA_041559575.1). GTDB lineage: Bacteria > BMS3Abin14 > BMS3Abin14 > BMS3Abin14 > BMS3Abin14. The sequence continues at coordinate 30,264 of JBFFDD010000004.1, read as the reverse complement.
CATTTGCCCTGCCTCCCAGAGGACTTCCGGAAGCCTTGCTGGCGGCGACTTTAGGAACGATGGCGGCATCGATCTGGATCTCTCCGTCAACGACAAGATCCGGAGCCCTCTCCCGGAGGATCCTGGTCGCCTCCCGCACTTTTTCAACCCTCGGATGACTGGCGCTTCCGTGGGTTGAGAAGCTCAACATGGCTACCCTGGGCTCAATTCCGAGGAAGAAAACGCCGCTCCGGGCTGCCGAAAGGGCGATCTGAGCCAATTGCCCGGGATCGGGATCCGGAACAATGCCGCAATCCGAGAAGATGAAGACACCGTTTTCCCCGTAATCCTCCACGGGCATCACCATGATGAAACAGCTGGACACGACGTCCACGCCCGGGGCCCTGCCAACAATTCTCAGCGCGCTGCGAACGACATGTTCAGTGGTCGTTCTGGCTCCGGCCACGAGCCCATCGGCCCGGCCGTCCCTTACCATGGTTGCCGCGAAGGTGATGGGGTCGAGAATCTCCTGTTTCGCCCGTTCGAGGCTTAAACCTTTGGCCTTGCGGAGTTCGTAATAAATCTGGGCATAGCGATCCAGGTAGGGGCTGTGACGATGGTCCACCACCGAAATGCCGTTTCGCCCCCACCCCTGACGCTGCAAATGCCGATCAACGGCGTCAGGATCACCCAGCAGGGTGACCTTGGCCAGTCCCTGTTCCTGGATGCAGAAGGAGGCCTCAAGGATCCTGGGATCATCGCCCTCTGGCAACACAATGCGGGAGGACGCCTCGCGTGCCCTTTCCCGTATGGCCTTTATGATGTCCCCGGTGATCCCCTCAGGCAAACATCCTCGCCCCGGCAACCCTTCTTTCGCCGCCCCCGTCATGGGATCAGCCCCCCTGGCGCCAGTCTTAGATCCTGTTAAATTTCGACAGCAGCATCTTATCCACGCCCGGCGGCACCATGGAACCCACGTCTCCGCCCAAACTGGCTATTTCCTTGACGAAACTGGAACTGAGATAGGCAAACTCCTCCCTGCTGATCATGAAGAACGTCTCCACCCGGGAGTCGAGCCTCTTGTTCATCAGGGCCATCTGGGATTCGTATTCAAAATCGCTGATGGCCCGCAGGCCCCGAATGATGATCCGTGCGGAATGCTTTTCCACCTCCTTGACCAGCAGGCCGTGAAAGGTCTGAACCTCCACATTTTCGGAGCAATTCTTAACCGCCTCCCTTACCATGCGGGTCCTCTCATCGGCGGTAAACATCGGTATCTTTCTCGTATCGGAAGCAACGAGGACCACGACCTTCGGAAATATGGAACTGGATCTCTGTATGAGATCCACATGACCGTTGGTGATGGGATCAAATGTTCCGGGATAGATGGCAATCGTCTCCAATTGGCTCTCCTTAGCTCAATATTTCAAGGAACATGACGCATGTGTCGCCGTACCGCCGCCGATCCTGGACGACTATCCCGTCTGGGATCCTGTCGGGCTCTCTCCGAGGATCGTGTTCCAGGACAATAATGGCCCTGGACAGGGATTTAGCATGTTTAGCCAGCCCCAGCAAGGTCTTAGTCCCCGCATCACCGGCGTAGGGAGGGTCAGCGAATATCAGGGTGGTTTCCTCAGGCAGGGTCGAATTCCTCAGGAAGGAAAGCACCGGGGCAGAGATCACCCTGCTCTTTTCCGGGAAACCGCAGGCATCGATGTTCTCCCGCAGGCACCTGAGGGCCACCGGATCCTTCTCGACGAAAAGCACTCCCGAGGCGCCTCGGCTGAGGGCCTCAAGCCCCAGGGCACCCGTCCCGGCGTACAGGTCCACCACGAAGGCCTCGCTCACCCTGGCGGAGATAATGGAGAAGATCGCCTCTCGAACCCGGTCCGGTGTCGGCCGGGTCCTGTCGCCTCGAGGGCATTTCAGGGGATGCCCTTTGGCTGAGCCGGCGATGATCCTCACTTTCCGCCGAAGGGGATGAAATCATCCCCGGGTTGCAGGGTTTCGATATAGGCCGCCAGCAGGCGGGCGGTGTTCTCAAGGTCCTTCAACGAGATGGTCTCGACCGGTGTGTGCATATAACGGAGAGGAACACTTACCAGCGCCGCTGCAACCCCGCTCCGGGTTAACTGGATGACGTTGGCATCCGTACCCGTGGCTTTGGGCGAGGGATCCACCTGATAGGGGACCTTCCTCGCCTCGGCGGTTTTCACCAGTTTATCGAAAACCCTGGGGTTGATGTTCGCTCCCCTGGAAATAGCAGGGCCTTTGCCAAGTTTGATCTCACCTATCCGTTTTTTTTCCATTTCCGGGTAATCCGAGGAAAAAGTCACATCGACGGCAATACCCACGTCAGGGTCGATCCCGTAGGCACTCGTGGTCGCTCCCCGCAGACCGACCTCCTCCTGAACAGTGCTTACGGCATGAACGGACGCTTTGATCTTGCTGCCAGAAAGAAGGCGTACCACCTCCGAAACGACGAAACTGCCTATCTTATCGTCGAAAGCCCGTCCGATCACGATATCCCCCTGCAGGCGGCTGAAACCCTCCTCAAATGTGATCGGATCACCGAGGGCAACCAGCTTTTCGGCTTCCTTCCGCTTTTCCACGCCGATATCGATCCACAGGTTGTGCCATTCGAGTTTTTGAGACGATTGGGTGGCTGGATCCTGAAGATGGATCGGTTTCTTACCGACCACCCCCATCACGGGGCCCTTGGCTGTGTGGATGAGAACTCTGCGAGCGGGCACGATGTGAATATCGACACCGCCGATGGGAGCCAGCGAGATAAAGCCGTCATCGGAAATGTACTTGACCATAAATCCAATCTCATCGCAGTGGCCAGCCAGCATGACCCGGGGGCGGCCTTCAGGGTTCAGCGTTGCGATGGCATTGCCGTGAACGTCAACCCTGGTGGAATGGGCGAAGGTAGCCGTCCTCTCCAGCCACACCTTCTGGACGGGCCCTTCGAATCCGGAGGGACTGGGTGTCTCAATGAGCTGTCTGAAAAAACTGAGCGATTCTTTGCGCATGGGAGCTCCTTGTTAAAATAATGAAGTCAGTATCCAGTAGTTGGCATTCGGTATTAATATTATGCTGAAACGATGTTCTGATCTCTACGACGTCTTCGTCTTCGTCTTTGTCTTCGTCTAGCAACCTCCCCACGCCTTTTCCACCAGTTCCGGCAGAACCTCTCCCGCCTTCCCCAGGATGGTCACGTCGGCCGTCCCGGTCAGTGGAGTCGGATCCAGATTGACCTCCAGGACAAAACCGTCGTTTCTCCTGGCGGAAAACGCCAGGGATGCCGCCGGCTGCACGACACTGGAGGTACCGGCCACTATGAACAGATCAGCCGTCCCCGCAGCGATGTAGGATTGCTCCAGGATGCCCGTGTCCAGGGTCTCTCCGAACCAGACGATATCGGGCCTCATCAGGGAATGGCACACGCCGCATTCCAGGGGTCCTGATTCATCGGTGAGCTGCATCCTGTTGTCACAGGAGGAGCACCTGGCCCGGTGTATGTTGCCGTGCATCTCCAGAACATTTCCGCTGCCGGCAGTGAGGTGATGGCCATCCACGTTCTGGGTGATAAGGACGAATTGCGGGATGCGGTTTTCCATCTCCACCAGGGCGAAATGCGCCGGGTTGGGAGACGACTGCCTGACCAGGCCCCTCCGCCAATGATACCACTCCCATACCAGAGCCGGATCGGCTCGAAAGGCCTCGGGGGTGGCCAGCTTTTCTGCCCGATGGTTCTTCCAGAGGCCGTCCTTACCCCTGAAGGTAGGGATGCCACTTTCAGCCGAAACCCCCGCGCCGGTGAGAACAGCGACACGGTCAGCCGCCTCCAGCCTTTCGGCCACCTCATCGGGGACACCGCCCTTCCTAACGGACATTTTTTTCAGGCCATCCCGGTGAGCCTGAGAACGTTCCCTGACATGATGGCCTCTCTATCCTCCTCGGAGATATTCAACTTCCTGATCCTGTCGATGCTCCAGGCGGGGCTGCCGTAGGGATAATCGGACCCGCAGATGAATTTCCCGGCGCCGTAAGTCTTCACAAGACCCTCCGTCAACCCGGCAAGGCTGACATCAAAGTTGACGTTTGCCTTATGACCGACCGCTCCGAGGATCCTTTCCGTGCCGCCGTTGAGCCCACCCATATGCGGGAGGATGATCTTGATATCGGGATACAGGTCAACAAAGCGGACGGTGATCTCGAAGTGTTCCTCAAAATTCACCGGAACGTCCATCTCCCTGACCTTCGCCATCAGGGATGCCATGCGGGGTTCGGTGAGAACATCCTCGATCTGCTCCCCGTTCATTCCCAGCCGGATACCACCAAAATCGTGGCCGGGCGTGAACCAGCAATGCCACTTGATGCCCCGGTAGGGTTCCAGTTCCTCCGGATCAGGCAGTTGGGGAAAGGGCCTGTTGGTGCTGTAGGCATTGCCTCCCACGTAGAGGAAAGGGATATGATTGGAACGGGAGGCCGCCTCAAGGACATATTTGTTGTCGTCTGGGATGTCCATGCTCTCCGGATCAGCGAAGACAACGGCCCTGTCAGCGCCGGCCCTGGACAGAATATCCTCGATCTGCTCCAGGGGGAGATGCCTTCTTCCGATGTGGACATGTCCGTCGATAATCTCCATCTCGTCTTCCTTTCTTCCACCGCCGGGCTCACCTCCGCGAACCCTATGGAGGATCTCTAACCGAAATAGGTCGCTGACGCCGTGTCGGATTCTCCGATCGTCACCGAGATCACCGCGACACCCTCACTGATCCTTTTCTCCACAGTTCGGAAGATGAATTCAGCGATCCTTTCCGAGGAAGGGCTCTCACCCTTAAAGGCCTGGTGTTCATTGAGATCCCGGTGATCAAGATCCGATATTACCTCTCTCAGAATCCCCTTGAGGTCCGTAAAATCCATCAGCATCCCGGCCTCTCCGAGTTGCTCACCGCCGACCCTCAACTCCACCTTGAAATTATGGCCATGGAGATTCTCGCACCGGCCACCGCTTCCCACAATCCTGTGGGCGGCCGCGAATCCATCCCTGACAACGAGCTGATATCGCAAAATTAGGCTCCATTCATCGGATCGATTATCCTCAGTTCATACCTCTGTCGCAGGGTTTTAAGCCATCGCTCCCTCTCCAGGGTGAAAGCCTCCTCGAGGAGGCTTTCCCTGATATCGTTCCAGGCGTCATAGAGAAGCCGCCCCCCCCATTTATCTGGGTCCTCCCTGTATGCCCGCTCCACATCCGAAGGAAGAACCCTGATGAAAAACTGGATCCGGCTCTCGGTGTACAGGGAAACGATCAACGCACGCGCCAGGCGCCTTCTGACCTCCTGTTCATCGACACCCCAGTACTCTAGCTTGTCTTCAAAATCATCCCGGCCGCTGAAACCGGCCAGAAATCCCTTGAAGGCGCTGTCGTATTGTCCGGGGGAGAGCCTGAAGCTGCCGACCTCTTCCACTTCCTTCTGGATCATCAGGCGGTTGAGATAGGGCTCGAGCAGCGTGCCAAACCCGTCTTCCGATCCCAGGCTGGGGAGAAGACCGAGATCGCTCTCCATGAGAACATCGCTAAGAAGAACGGGAACGCTGTCCAGCACCGCAACCATCCGATCGACTATTTTCCAGGGAGGCTCAACCTCCTCCGCCAAACAGGCTCCAGGGATCATGACCGCGATGACGGATAACGCTCCTGCAACGATTTGAATTATTACCCGGCTGGCCATTTCGTTAAAGACCCTTTTTTTGCCAAGAGGGAAATTCCACTTTCCATTTTCCATTTTCCATTTTCCATTTTCCATTTTCTACTCAAGAAGTCTATTTCATGGCCGGTTCAACTGTCAAATGGGATTCGCTACTTACAGTACCAAGAACCAGGTACTAAGAACTGAGAACTTCAACCCCGCCTTTCTATTCGTTGACATAACGGGACCGTTCCTGTTAACTTTTTCACCATCATGAAGTTGAATTGCATTGTTTGCGAAAAGGAATATGCCCTGGATCCCGCCAAGATCCCTGAACAGGGGTTCAAAATCGCCTGCACCAGCTGCGGGACCAAATACACCATCCTTCTGCCGGCCGGATGGCGTAATGCCCAGTCAGGGGGCGGAAAGGCTCCAGAGGAAGTTCAAACGACAGCTCCTCCAGAGACCCCGCCGGAAAGTCCAACCGAGACACACCAGCAGCAGCCTACCGGGATCCCTTCAGATCAAAAATATGTCCTTCTGGCTGATGATACGGAATTTTTTCGGACGATGATGTCGGACATGCTGGTCAGCAACGGATACAAAGTCAAGACAGCGGCCGATGGCCAGGAGGCCATGGACATGTTCAAGGCCGCCCCTGAGGCCTTCGGACTAATCCTTCTGGACCTTCAGATGCCCCGCCTCTCGGGCTTCGGGGTTATGGAACAGCTCAAGGAGATTGACCTGACGGTCCCGCCGGTGATCGTTATGACCGGGGTTCACGACAGTCACGAGGATATTCAGATCGTGCGTGATATGGGTGCCTCCGGGTTTCTGGACAAGAGCCTTGATCCCTCGGTGGCCTTCGAGCGGATCAAGATGGTGCTCGATCAGGGAAAATGAACCGAGGGCTGGACATTCAAGGCGCCCGCGGGCGCTTTTTTTTTGTTTGCTGGTTTAGAGTTCTCGGTTCTTCAATTACTCGCTCTTCCCTCCTTCTTAACAATCTCAAAACGCGTGTCCAATAGAGAAATGAACCCTGTACTTCTCCTCCACATCTGTGGCCGGGTTAAGCTTGTGGCCGTAATCCAGGCTCAGCGGACCTATGGGGGAGGACCACCGGAACCCTGTCCCCCCTGTGGCCCTCAGGGTAGTGTCGTCGTAGGGCGCCTGGTTCAACCAGAGGGCGCCGGAATCGAGGAATAGGACCCCTCCCAATGACCCGAATATCGGGAACCTCAGCTCAAGATTGAGATTGATCATGTTGTTACCCCCGATGGGATCCCCTTCCGAATCGAGGGGACCAAGTTCGTCAAAACCATATCCGCGCACAGAATTCTGCCCGCCCAGGAAGAAACGTTCGCTGATGATGACCTCCTCGCTTATGCCGTAGCTCTTGACAACACCGGCTCTGAGCAATCCAGCCAGGACAAGCCTCCGTCCAAAGGAAATATATTTGCGAAGAGAGCCTTCCACTTTGTAGAACTCCGCCTGGGAACCCAGTTCACTGGCGGCGATCTCGATCCTCAGGTCACCGAGAATGCCGGTGGTGGGATCGAAGAAATCGTCCCGGCTGTCGTAGAGGAACTCCGGTATCACCGATGCTACGTCCGTCGCACCTTCATCCTCAGGCGAGAGCTTAGCGTCGGGGGATACATCTGACAGCTCCAGTCCATCGAAACTGTACTGCAGCCTGAATGTCGATCTCCTGGAAAGCTCCCTCTTGACGGCCAGCAGCACACCAAGGGTGTCCCTTGTGAAGCTCTCCCTTTCCTCCAGGAGATCGATAAGTGAGGCCGAGAACTCAATGGGTTTAGCCAGGAACCAGGGGTGAAGATAGGTCAGGGAAACCATTTCCTCAATATCGCTCAACCTGAGGCCGAAGATCAGCGAACGGGCCATACCAGCAAAATTCCTGTTGGTTACGCTGAACCTCATCCTTCCCTTATCCTCACTTCCATAGCCCAATCTGAGACCTATGGCATAACGGGGCCTTTCCGTCACCTCCACGACAAGGTCCTTTACCGGCGCCGGCACGTCTTGGTCAGCTACCCGAATCTCCACCGAAGTGTGAACCCCGAGGGCATAAACGCGCCGCTGGGCTTCGAGAATTTTCTCGATGGTGATGAGGTCGCCCCTTCGCATATCGATAGCCCGCCGGATGATTCGATTCTCGACCTGTTCACCCCCAATGATCACCACACTTCCAAGGCGGACTTTAGGTCCCTCTTCAACCCTGAATCTCAGATCCACCTTGCCATCCTCTCGACCGATCCTCTCGGGGAAAGGTACCGATCCGAATAGGTATCCGTCATCGGACAGCCGTTCCTGCAGGGCCAGGACTCCCTTTTCAACCTGTTCCGGCACTAAAGGGTCCCCGGTTCTCACATTGAGGATCTCCCGAGCCTCATCATTATAGACTTTGCCCTCATAGTGAATCTCGCCGATGAGTGTCTGGGGGCCCTCCTCCACAGACAGATTGATGTCTACCTGCTGATCGCCTTGAACCTGGATAAACTCCAGAGGTCTCTGGAAGATGCTTGTGTCAAGATATCCCTGGGACCGGTAGACCTCTCGGACATTATCCATGCTCTTTTCCAGATCCTGCCGCACAAAAGGATCTCCGGTTTTAAACCCCATGACCTGATGAACCGTCTCCATGGGAATGGATTCGACCCCTTCGATATTGATACGTCCGATAACGGCACGGAATCCCGTATCAACATTCAGAGCAATCCTCCTGGAGGAGGTCCCCTCCCCCTCATCTTCCCACTCCAGGGACACAAAGGGGTGACCCATAGACAAATAGTGTCTCCTGATCCTTTCCGCCGCTTTTTCCATGGCCGACTGAGGATCGGGATTTTTAAGGAAGGAGTTTCTGATCCATTTGACCTGACGTTCGGTCTTACCGTCCTGGGGATGGACCTTTACCTTGAAATCATAGTGGGTGCCCCTGTCGGCCAAGAAGGATACCAACACTTTCTCCGTATCTCTCGGATGGGGCTCAACGGTGTAGCTCACCTTGGGATAGTAGAAACCTCGATCCCGGAAATAGGATGTGATCCTGCCGACATCCTTATCCAGGAGGACTCCGTCCAGCACCTCTCCAGGCATGGATGCGATCCGGGTGAGAAATTTTGCCCGGGACATTCCCGGATCACCGGTCAGATCGACTCCGTCGATCTGTCTTCTGGCTCCCTCCTCGATCTCGAAGACGACATCGGTTCTCCCATGCGGTGCCGCCTCGGTACGGAAGGAGATGCGCGCGTCGAGAAAGCCCCTGTAGGAATAGTAGTCGAGGATCTTCTGCCTGTTTCGCTCCAATCCATCCGCGGTCAGTTCCTCTTCCCTTCCCAGATCTATCTTGCGGAACAGGGCGTTGTCGGAAAGGCGAAGGTTGCCGACAAACAGGACCTCGTTGAGCCACCTTTTGGGAGTGACCCTGAAAAGTACCTCAACCCCCCCTTCACGACCCCTGCCCAGGACCTCCACACCGTCAAAAAGACCGGTTCTAAACAGGTTCTTGATGGCGTTCCTGATATCGGCCAGATTGAGGACATCCCCTTCCTGAAAAGGCATCAGAGCGCGGAATTCCTGCTCGGACATCTCGGAACCCTGCTGGGAGATCTCAACCACGGTGTGGCCCATGAAGTCGCCGATGGCTTCGTTTGACCCCCATGCCATGCCTATCGGCACCAGGGATATCAGGATCAGAAATGTGGGTAGAATTCTCAGCATCACCTGATCTCGAACTTGAAATCAAGGTCCAGCCCGAACTCCTGTTCCCCGGCCTGCTCCCCGATAACGGACAGAAGGTCTGAGATCCGATAACGGATGAGGAACTCGGACTCTTCATCGGACAGAATCGGGGTCCTGGCGCTTAAGGAGAGACGATCGCTCAGTCGCTTGTCAATCCTGATACGGGGCACCCGTTCACCGCTGGACGTCACAAATGCCGGATCGATAACGAACCGATCGAAACCGGTTATCTGCTGGACCTCAGATTCCAGCTGGCCTCTAAGCTTCTGGGTCAGGATAAGGGTCGCCTCGGTGGCTGAGATCCCCCCGCCTTCGGAAAATGCCTGCTCCCCTACAGCACCCCATGTCAGAAGAGAAATGATATCAACCTCGCTCAGAGTTGGCGATGAACTGAGATCGAGATTAAACTTCCCCGGAACACCCGAAGAGTGCAGCTCCACATCGAATTCCGTCAGGACCCCGTCACGGTCAAAACCGCTGACGAGGGCTTTGGATGAGAAATCGAAATTGGGTTCGATAGCCCGGGGATTGAAAAACCCCACTGAACCCTGGGTGATCTCGAAGGATCTACCCCTGTAAAGGATGACGCCTTCATCCATCTCAAGCCTGCCGCTGAGAAGGGGCCGGTCAGCGGTACCCTGGAGCCGCAGGGCACCTCTTGCCTGCCCCCGTACCAGTTTGATGTCCACATCCAGCGGATTGGCCGTCCTCATCTCGATGTCAAGGGACAGCCAATCCCCCCTTCCGGCCCCGGTGACAGAGGAGTCATCGTCGGCCCGGCTAAATCGGGACCCCTCGCCGATGATACTGACAAGATTGTCGAGGTCTATCTGCCGGGTGTATTTCCCCTCATCCATCTGAATGGTCCCTCTGATATCCCCCTTTCCCTCCGAGAATCTCATGGTCAGATGGCCACGGTTGAGGGTCCAGAGACCCTCCGGAAACCTCACCGGCACGGACTCACCCCGCCACTCAAGATGTCCCTGGGAAGGTGTAATACCTCGGAAGAATATATCACCGGTCATAACGATGGAGCCATTTTCCACCCTTCCGGCCAGGGACTGGAAATGCAGCCTGTCCTTGACCACTTCCACCCGTCCAGCCAGGCCTTTGATCTCCAGAGGGAAGGGCAGATGCGCGATGCAGGAAGATTCATGGACGACAAGGAAGCCGCTCAGATCGGGCTGGGAAAGGGTCCCGGAGACTTTAACCTGTATGTCCATCCCGCCCTGGAAGCTGTCGACGGTCGGCTCCAGGAAGGAGAATCCACCGAGGTCGATCCCTCCCTCGATCGTCCCCTCCAGAACCCCTCTTCGGGCGATCACCAGAAATCCCTGGAGATCCGAGCCCCCGGACCTCAGCCTGAGATTTTGAAACCTGATCCCTCTTTCCGGATTGTACTGAAAGGGGACCGGCGCTTTGGATGTAAAATTCAAACCCTTAATGGTAAAACTGGCGTTGTCGAGGGTCCCATCGACCTCTGTCTTGTCCAGATCCGCGAGGATACCACGGGCCTCCGCCTCAGCGGTGGACTTTCCAGAGGCGTAATCCGAGGGGATTCCCAGACCCAGGAAGTCATTAAGATCCTGGTGGTCGATCTCCCGCGTGGTCCGGATCGTACCGGAAAAGGGAAAATCACCTTCCAGCTGCCCTTCCGCTCGGGCGGCAAACTTGCCATCGAGGAGCTCAGCGACACCCTCGAGTGTTCTGTTTTTAAGGGTAAAAGAACCCCTGCCGCCCTGCCACGGTCTGCCTTCGAAACTGATATTCTCCCACTGGAGTCGGGCACTGGCGGACAGCTCCTGACCGTCGATAGTTCCCTCTCCTTCAGCCTCGACCATCATCTCACCGGTAAAGGGCACCTTGAGTCTTTTCAGGGACCGGAGACTGTCCAACGCCAGGGTGTCGACGGTGGCAAGCCTAACCTTGAAGCGGCCGTCCCGGATCTCGGCACGGCCTCTTACCCGACTGCCGGCTTTATTCAGTTCAATCCTGTCCAGGATCAGGCCGCCGTCTGCAACCTCTATTTTCATGCGGCATTCCTGAAAAAGTTCTTCGTACAGGGAAAATTCCCTCAGGACGGATTCCCCGGTCCCCAACCACCGCCCTTCAAACCTCGAGAAGTTCATGCTCGCCGAAACCTCTCCTGTAACATCCGAGGCTGACCCTGCCGCCTTCAGGAAATCATCAATACGCGCGCTGGAGACGCCAACGGAGAGCCAGGCCTCCTCCCGGCTGTCCCATGGAAACTCACCCTGAAGCGTAATCGCCGATGAGAGGACCTTCAGTGAGGCTAAGGGGAAAGAGACACGGGAATTGTCGACATCCGCATGGGCCTCGATGAGATCCACCCTCAAACCGCCCCCGGACAGCCCCTTGACCACCAGATCCAGTTGGGCCTCCGGTGACAGCCAGCTGCCGCTGATCTGGCCGGTAGCGACCAGATCACCACCCATATCCTGGAGCGAAAGCACTTCACCCCATTCACCCAGATCGTCCTCCATGGCCGTCAATTGCAGAGACAGTCCTTCCCGGTTCATCTTTCCCATGGCGCTGAGGTCGGCCGAGCCCAGGCTGAGATTAAACCCTTCAAGTGCCATCTCCCCATCTGCAAAGGAGCCGCCAAGATCGATCTCCAAGGGCATCGTGACACCGGGCGTAAAAGGAACCGCTCCCTGTCCGACCAACCGGATATCGGCTCCCGGGTTTTTTACTCCCGGTGAAAGCCGGCCCTCGATCCGGCAGGTGAAAGATACCTCACCCTCGGGCTTGACTGCGTCCTTCTGAAACTCACGGATCATCTTATGGACAGGATAATCCTGAGCAGTGACCTCCATGGTGAACGGGAGGTCTCTGGTAAACCGAACATCCATTTCGGCTCGGATGGACTCCCCTCTGTACCGGGAGTGAAGATCCGTTAAACGCCCTCCAGAACCGTCCATCTCCAGGGCCGCGCTCAGATCCTGGAGGGATCGGCCGCCGAGACCAATTTCACCAGAGGTCAGTTTACCCCGGAACGCGGGCGACCTGAGGGGACCGGCGATGGCGCCTGAGAGATGGATCTTTCCATTTCCCCCGGCAACGAGCCACGAGAGTTCCCCCAGATCCGCCACGATACCCACCGTGCCTTCAACCGAGGCATCCGCGTTCAGTGGCACCCGGCCGGACAGTTCCACCTGAACCGGACCGGTCACCAGGGATACCAAGGACAGGTCGATCCCCTCCCTGTCCAAGGCCAAAGAAACCCGGATGGCGTCGATCGGCACCGACCTGCCCTCTGGAAATGCGCGCCATTTTATATTCCCAGATCGGCTGGTGATATTGACATTTCGGCGGTCTGGAGGATCAAATCTGTCCCGCCCGACGCCGATAAGGACCTTTTCCAGATCAAGGTTTATGCCGGCCGGAACATCCCTGAACGTGAGCCGGGAATCGATCAGGGTGAATCTCTTGAACTCGACCTTTAACGTTTGGATCCTGGACCTTCCCTCCACCCGGCGGCCCTGCCAGAAAGGAAGGATGGGATCTACGGACACGCTGCCGTCAGCGTTGTGAATAACCTGGAGATCGATTCCCTCGAGTTGAACGTCTTTGATGGAAACGACTCCTCTGAAGGTGGCATAGGGATCGAAAGCGACAATAACCCGGCGGGCCCTGATCTCCCGCCCTTCTCCTTTCAGATCGGACAGGACAACTTCCTCGAGGGTATATCTCGTCATAAAGATGTTGTGGTCGAAGCTTCCGAGGGTCAGCTTGACCCCCATGTGGATCTCGGCCTGCCGGATGAGGGCATCCTGGATCAGTCCGTCGAGCCACGGGCTGGTGACGATCTTCATTGCGACGGTGGCACCGGCGAGAACGACAATCAGAAGAGAGGCGGCGATTCGACGTTTCAAGTCTCTAGGGAACTCCCTGGACGTGACGGTGGATATCTACGACTGTCCGTCCGGTAAAGGAAGGTCAAGGAATTCCATGATCTGCTTCATGTCATCCCAGACATCCCTTTTCGCATTGGGATTACGGAGAAGGTAAGAAGGATGGTAGGTCGGCATGAGCTGCATCCCGTTGAAAAGATGGAAGGACCCCCGGATTTGAGAGATCCGGCTGTCCGTGTTGAGAAGAGTTCTGGCAGCGAAACTTCCCAGTGCGCAAACCACCTTCGGGGAGATGATCTCCAACTGCCTTGCGAGGAAAGGCCTGCACGCTTCAACCTCTTCCGGGAGGGGGTCCCGGTTGCCGGGCGGCCGGCATTTATTGACATTGCATATGTACACATCGGACCTCGACAGGCCCATGGCCTGGATGATCTTTGTCAGAAGCTGACCGGCCTTTCCCACGAAGGGTTCCCCTTTCAGATCCTCATCGCGGCCAGGGGCCTCGCCCACGAAGACCAGTTGCGCGTGGGGATTGCCGACCCCGAAAACGAGGTTGGTCCTCGAGTCCCCGAGGGAGCACAGATGACAATCGGCGATGGACCGGTGAAGATCCTCCAGAGCCGAAGAGGCATCTCTGTTGCTGCCTCTGGGGACCACGTCAAGGCCGATGGAGTCCAGGTAAAGCCTCCTGAGCTCATGCATCCTTTCCTCCCGACTGCCACAATTTCAGAGACTGATCGAGAACCCTGTCGGCCAATGCCCTCTTGGTCATCATTGGAAGATGCTCTGTAGTCCCGTCCCGGTCGATGAGAATGGCCCGATTGGTGTCCGAACCGAAACCCGATCCGGCTTCGGTCACATCATTGGCAACGATGAGGTCCAGGCTCTTCTCCGCCAGCTTGGATTTGGCGTTGTCCAGCAGATCCTCCGTTTCAGCAGCAAAACCCACGTGCAGCCTTCCGCTCTTGTCCGGAGCGATGGACGCCAGGATATCCTGGTTGGCCGTCAATTCGATGGACATGCTCTTTCGGCCCGCCTTCTTGATCTTGGCATCCATGACCTGGGCTGGCCTGAAATCCGCTACCGCCGCGGCCATAATGATCCACTGACAGCCCTCCATTTTCTTTCTCACTGAAGCGAGCATCTCCTCGGCGCTCTGAACACCAATGAAGGTCACATCCGTGGGGGGTTCGAGGGTAACCGGTCCCGAGACGAGAACCACTTCAGCTCCCCTTGCTGCGGCGGCTTCTGCCACAGCGTAGCCCATTTTGCCGGTGGACCGGTTGGAGAGGTATCGCACCGGATCAACCGCTTCCCGCGTCGGCCCGGCGCTGACCAGGATACTGATACCCTCAAGATCCCTGACCTGCCGAAAAGCGGCGGCCATCTCGACAATATCCTCCGGGTCCGCCATCCGCCCGACGCCCTCTTCACCGCACGCCAACTCACCTTCGGTGGGAGAGACGAAACGCACGCCCCTTCCGGTCAGGATCTCCATGTTATTCTGAACCGTTGGGTGAAGCCACATGGCCGAGTTCATGGCCGGGGCCATGAGGACGGGGCAGCCCACCGCCAGGGAAATAGTGGTCAGCAGATCATCGGCGATCCCGTGGGCCGACTTCGCCAGATAGTTGGCCGTCGCCGGGGCGATCACCATCAGATCCGCCCATCTCGCCCGGGAGATGTGGTCGATACTCCGCTCATCGGTAAGGGAAAAGAGATCCGTACCGACCGGATTTCGGCTCAGGGTCTCCAGTGTCAGGGGTGTGATAAACCGGGTGGCGTTTCTGGTCATGACGACGGAGACCTCCGCCCCCTGTTTGAGGAAAAGCCGGACCAGCTCCGCGCTCTTGTACGCCCCGATCCCGCCGGTAACCCCGAGGAGAATCCTCGATCCTTTCAGTGCCGGATATTCTTTCATAACCAACCCCCCATTTCCCTTTCATTCCTGTTCAAAGAGGGACACCCGCACCGTCCCATCCCCGGCTGGCCGGGATCCGTCAATCCTGCAGAAAGGGATTATACATCCTCTCGCGCTCCACCGTGGTCGCCGGACCGTGCCCCGGAAAGACCTGCGTTTCGTCGGGGAGAGCGAGGATGCGTTCCTTGATCGACCGGATGAGAGTGTCGAAATCACCGCCGGGAAGATCGGTCCGCCCGATGGAACCGGCAAAGAGAGCGTCTCCCGGGAAGATCCCCACTGACGTCAGGAAGGTAACGCCTCCCGGGCTGTGCCCCGGCGTGGCAATAACCTTTACGACCTCGTCGCCGACGTCGATGGTATCACCGTCATCCAGAAGCCGGTCCGGTTTGGGCGACGCCTGGACCTCCAGACCGTACATCCGGGCCTGAAAAGTTGCCTGGTCGAGGAGTGGGGCGTCCTGGCGGGGAACCATCAGTGGAGCCCCCGTCCCCCGAACCAGATCTCCGTTTGCGGCAACATGGTCGAAGTGAGCGTGGGTGTTGAGGATGGCTTCGACATCCCATGGCTTCGATTCCAGGTGCTTCAGGATCGACGGGCCGTCTCCCCCCGGATCGATGACGGCCGCCTTGCCGGTATCCTCATCAACGATGATAAAGCAGTTCGCCTGGAGCGGCCCTACCGAAAGATGTTCGACAATCATTAAATAAATTCCTTTCCCAGTATCCGTGATTCGTAATCTGTGATTCGTGATTCGCAATTAAATTATTTAACCTTCAACCGATTCTCCATTGGACCTTGGACTTCTCGTCATCCGGCATCATTTCGATTCTAATAAAATAGTCACCGGTCCATCGTTGGCCAGTGACACGACCATATGGGCCCTGAACACACCCGACGCGGTTGGCACACCCTCTGAGGCCAGTGACTCCAGGTAACGGCCGTAGAGCTCCTGGGCGGTCTCAGGGGGAGCCGCGTTGGAATAACCGGGGCGATTTCCCTTCCTGGAGTCGGCAAGCAGGGTGAACTGGGACACAACCAGTGCCTCGCCACCGGCATCCCTCACCGACAGGTTCATCTTACCACCCTCGTCCTCGAAGATCCTGAGGGCAGCCGTTTTTGACGCCAGGCGGTCCGCCTCGGCCTCCCCGTCGCCCGCTGCCACCCCGAGAAGGATCAGCAAGCCGGGCCCGATGGACGAGACGGTCTCACCATCGACCTGGACCCTTGCCCAGAGCACCCTCTGGATCAACGCTTTCAGACGTCCGCCCCTTCCAGGTCGAGGAGCCACCTCTTGAGCTCTATGCCGGAGGAAAATCCTCCGAGTTTGCCGCCCCGGGCCACCACCCGGTGGCAGGGTATGAAAAGAGGCAATGGGTTGGAACCCATCGCCCTGCCCACGGCCCTGGCAGCTCCCTTACTCCCGAGGATGGCCGCCATATCACCGTAGGTAACCACCGTTCCATAGGGAATGGTCCTGGCGCATTCCAGTGCCCTTCGGGTAAAAGAGGGGGCCTGGCCCAGGTCAACGGGACCATCCAGGGGCTCTTTCTCCCCTGCCAGGTATCTCTCCAGGGAACGTGCCAACGGCGACAATGAATGGGATTCGGGATACCCGTTCGCCAGGTCGAAAAATACCCGGCGGGGAAAGATCCCGTCATCCGAATGAACAACGACTTTGCCCAGGGGAAACCTGACGGTAAAATACCCGGTTCTCATTTCCATTCCCCCTTGCCGGACAGCTTGGACCTGACCGCGGCCATGCCGTCACTGCCCATCATAAGGGCCGATAGGGAGTATACAATAAACCCCAGGACCACACAACCGACCAGGCCGGCGACCCTTGTCCCTGTGCCGACCTCAAGCCAAGGCACGCTGACGGAGGCGTAATAAACAGCGGTGGACATGACCAGGGCCGACAGGAGGGATCTCCCGGTCTCCCTGATCAGATCACCTGACAGCCACGGGTAGTCGGAACGCCTGTTAAAGACCACCGCCAGGATGGTGAAATTCAATAACGACGACAGCGAGGTGGCCAGGGCCAGACCGCCGTGAAGCAGGGGACCCATGAGCAGGAGATTGAGGATTACGTTCACCACCATGGCCGCTGTGGCGGCGGCAAAAGGTATCCTGGTGTTTTCCATTGCGTAAAAGGCCCGCCCCAGGATCTTCACGCCGATGAAAAAAGGCAGGCCTACCGAGTAGAACATGAGAGCAACCGCGGCCCCCTGCACCTCCACAGGCCCAAAAGCACCCCTCGCGAAAAGGGTGGCCATAATCGGCCCCCTGAGGATCACCAGACCCATGGCCGCGGGGAGACCGATAAACGCCGTAAGCGACAGGGCAAAGGAAACCGTTCTGGCAAAATCCTCCTTCCGTCCCTCAGCGGCCTGACTGGAAAGGGTGGGCAGAGCGGCAGTGGCCAGGGCGATACCGAATACACCGAGGGGGAACTGAACCATCCTGTTTCCGTACCAGAGGTAGGAAATGCTCCCTGAAGGGAGAAAGGAGGCCAGAAGCGTATCAACCAGCATATTGACCTGATAAACAGCCACACCCAGTGCGGCAGGGACCATCATCGCACCGACCCGCCGAACTCCCGGCGAGAGAAGCCCTGTACTGATGCCGGGAAGAGCCTTTCTGGCCCGAAGGGGTTGCCACTGGATGATCACCTGAAGCACGCCACCGGTCAGAACCCCCCATGCCACCGCGAGGATCGGCCTGTCCAGCATGGGTGAGATCACCAGGGCGAAGAAGATGATGCTTATGTTCAGGAGGGACGGTGCCAGGGCCGGCGTCAGGAAATGTCGGTGGGCATTGAGAAGTCCCATACCCAGCGCTGCGACACATATGAGCAGCGTGTAGGGAAACATCCACCGGGTAAGCAGGACCGTCAGATCGAAGACGTCGGTTCCCGGTGTAAAACCGTAGGCGATGCACCTGACGATGGTTGGCGCCAGAAATACACCCACTATGCTGATCGCGGCCAGCAGCAGTGACACCAGGGTGAACAGTCCATCGGAGAACCGGTCAGCCTCCTCTTTACCGTGTTGTTCCAGAATGTCGGTGTACACAGGGACAAAGGACGAGGCCAGAGCACCCTCTCCGAACAGCTGCCTCATCAGGTTCGGAATGCGAAAGGCAACGAAAAAAGCGTCGGCCGCCGGAGTGGCGCCATAGAGAAAAGCCAGTACGGCATCCCTCACCAGGCCCAGAACACGACTGAAAACGGTGGCCCCGCCGACAACACCAGCAGCTCTGAGAATGCCTTTTTCCTCGGTTACCAAGCGCCCCTCACGTCACGATCTCATTGAGAAAGTATTTGACAAGAATGGGAAAATCTGTGTAATAGCGACCTTTACTCGATTATATTGAGCCATACAGGAGGTAATCAATTGGCAACGCACAAATCAGCCATCAAGAGACACAAACAGAGCCTGGGCAGGAAGGTGAACAATCAACGGCGGAGAACCCGGATCAAGAACCTGACCAAGGACGTCATTACCGCCGTTGAGGCCGGGGACCGGGAAGCAGCCGAGAGCGCCCTTAAAGAGGCTGTCCCGGCGATCCAGAAGGTCGCTTCCACCAGCACTCTTCACAGGAACACCGCCTCCCGGAAGATCTCCAGGCTGACCCGCAAGGTCAACTCCCTTTCGTCAGACCAATAGTTCCACAAGAAGTCTGTCAAGAACGATATCAGCAGGCACGCGGCCGGTCTTAATGAGCCGGTCGCTGACAGACAACCTGTGCAAATCACTCTCGAGATCTCTTCTCTCAGCCCGCCTCAGATGGCGGGCGAATTTCTGTTGAAAGTTAGGGTATCGGATCCCCAGTTGAGCAGCCGCTTTGCCGGGCGTCATGCCCTTCGATATCAGGGATCTTCCGCGGATCATCTGACGATAATGTCTGGCGATCATGGGGATCAGATGTTCCGGCCGACTGCCGGACTCCAGGAGCCTGCGCAAACAGATCATGGCTGTCTGGAGGTCTCCGTCCCCGAGGGCATCGAGCAGGTTGAAGATGTTCTCGATACCACCAGGTATTGACACCCCCAGATCCTCCTTCTCGATATCCGCTCTTTCGCCGGCGTGCAGGGAGACCTTCTCCACTTCGGCGGCAAGGGCCGTCAGTGAACTCCCGGTGGTTTCAACCAGAAGCCGGGCCAGATCGCGATCAATTCCCTTCTCCAGTTTTCGGAACCTGTCCACTACCCAGCGGACAAGGGAATTACCATAGAGCCGTCTCAATTCTTTGACCCGTGCGTGCTTTGAGAGGGTCCTGTATTGGGCATCCGTCTTTTTCAACTCGCTGGAAGTCATGAGAAGAAAAGATCCCGGGTTTGGGTCCTTGAGATAGTCGATCAGATCCCTCCATTGTTCGAAGGCGTGAACTTCCCTTAGAACGAGCATCCTCCTGTCTGAGAGGAAGGGCATGGTCTGGAGGAATTCCAGAACGGAACGGACATCGGCTTCCCAACCGTAAACGGCCAGAGTGTTCAGGTCCCTGGCTTCCTCGGGAACGATCCTGTCCATCATCTCCTTCTCCGACTCGCTGAGGAGAAGAGGCTCCGGCGACAGAATCAGGAAGGCTGCCTCGCTGCCTATGTTTTCAGCCATTTTTTCTCCCTACTGCAGCCGTTCCAGTCCGTCGGAAACGGCCGTAGCCGCCTCTTCAGCGAGGAGTTGAAGGGCCGCTCCTCTGCTCCAGTCCAGGGACGCCGGGTCCGGTGACCACAGGTAGGATCGCTCGACCCTCAGGCGATGGATGGCCTTTTCATGGCCGGACTGGCCCCCGGCTTTCCACTCGAACACCAAATACAGCCTCTGCCTGACCGGTTCCCCCGTCGATGACGTGGATTCGACCACCTCTGAAAAATCCGTGAGGACGATCTCCAGCGGCAGACCATCGTTCCCCCTTCCGATGCCGGCGGTTTTCAGAAGGGCATCCTCGACAAGGGAGGCCAGGCCTGTTTCTGAGGTTGCGTTCCGCAGTGAGGTCAGTGAAAACTTTTCTCCGGCAGTTACTGCAACGAACCGGTAACCGCACCCGATCGCAAGGACGATCATCAGGAAAGGCAATATTCGAAAGCACCTGGTCATCGAACCACCAGGGAGACGAGTTTCCCGGGGACAACCACCAGCTTGACCAATTCGGATTCCTCAAGATATTCCCTGATCCTGGGGATCTGAAGGGCGGCATCCTCGAGTTCCTCCCTGCTGGACTCGGGAGAGGCGTCAAACCGGGCTCTGACCTTTCCGTTTACCTGAACGACGATCTCCACAGTCCTGGTGGTGGCCAATTCAGGGTCGTAATCGGGCCAGGGCTGTCGGGCGACACTGTAGGGCTGGCCTGTGGCCTCCCAGAGTTCCTCAGCGAGATGCGGCCCGAATGGCGACAGGAGAAGGATGATCGCGCGCACTGCCTCGCCTGCGACGGAACGCCCCCCGGGGATCTCAAGACCCCCATCGGCCTTGAAGCGCTGGAAATCGTTCACCAGCTCCATTATGGCGCTGATCGCCGTATTGAACTGGAACCGCTTTTCGATATCCTCGGTGACCTTCTTGACGGTCCGATTCACCGAGTGGCGGAGGGATCGAACGCGATCATCATCTTTGTCCTCTTCAGCATCGGCTTCTTCGAGGAGTTCCCTGCTCTCCATGACCAGACGAAAGACCCTGTTCAGAAACCGGAAGGAACCCTCCACTCCCTGGTCGCTCCAGTCCAGTTCCTTCTCCGGCGGAGAGGCAAAGAGGATGAACAGCCGCGCGGTGTCTGCGCCGTATCTCTCCATCATCTCATCCGCGGGGACCACATTTCCCATGGACTTGGACATCTTGGCCCCGTTCTTGATCACCATCCCCTGGGTGAGAAGGCGTGTGAACGGCTCGTCAACCTCGGTCAGCCCGAGATCCCGGAGCCCTTTGGTGAAGAACCTGGCGTATAGCAGATGCAGGATAGCATGCTCGATGCCTCCGATATACTGGTCCACAGGCATCCAGTAGGCTCCCTTTTCCGGATCGAAGGGCCCCTTTTCATAGGCCGGATCAGTGTAGCGGAAGTAATAGTACGAGGAGTCGATAAAGGTATCCATGGTGTCCGTCTCGCGACGGGCGGGCCCGGAGCACTTCGGGCAGGAAGTGTGGACGAAGGTCGGTGACGTTTCGAGGGGATTACCCTCTCCGGTAAACTGGACGTCATGGGGAAGAATAACCGGGAGATCCTCCTCCGGCACGGGGACCGTTCCGCAGACGTCACAGTAAACGATCGGGATCGGAGTGCCCCAGTACCGCTGCCGGGAGATCAGCCAGTCCCTCAGTCGGTAACTTACGGCTCCTCTGCCCCAATTGTTGGCCTCAAGATAGGAGACGAAATCGGCCATGGCCTCCCGGTTTCTCCGGCCGTCGAAGGGACCGGAATTGACCATAGGGCCGTCACCGACATAGGCACAGTCCATGGTATCACCGGTCAGTTTGCCAGTCTCGTCCTGGATGACCACTGTGACCGGAAGCCCGTACTTCCTGGCGAATTCAAAATCCCTCTGGTCGTGAGCCGGAACACCCATAACCGCGCCCGTTCCGTACCCCATCACCACGTAATCGGCAACAAGAATGGGAAATTCCTGGCCATTTACCGGATTGATGAACCGGCGGCCGGTGTCGATCCCCTCCTTGTCCCGGGTATCATCAGCCCTTTCGATGGCCGACTTCTTCAAGACCCGCCGGGCAAAGTCGAGGACGCCTTCTTCGTTCTCGGTTCCCGCGACCAGCTGGGGCAGCATGGGATGCTCCGCGGCCATGACCATGTAGGTGATGCCGAAAACCGTATCCGGTCGAGTTGTAAAGGTCGGGATCACAGTGTCCGAACCTACGACCGGAAACTCGATCTCCGCCCCTTCGCTGCGGCCGATCCAGTTCCTCTGCATGACCTTGACTCTCTCGGGCCAGTTCTCAAGGGTATCGAGGTCATTGAGGAGTTCATCGGCATATTCGGTAATTTTCAAGAACCACTGCTCCAGATCCTTTTTTTCGACCTGCGAGCTGCACCTCCAGCATCCGCCGTTCTCGACCTGTTCATTGGCCAGCACCGTGCCGCATGAGGGACACCAGTTGACGGGGGCTGCACGACGGTAGGCCAGACCTTTTTCCATGAACTTCAGGAAGATCCACTGGTTCCAGTGATAGTACTCAGGTTCGCAGGTGGCGAGTGTCCGCTGCCAATCGTAGGACAGGCCCATCCTCTTCTGAACGCTGATCATCCTCTCAATGGATTGACGGGTCCATTTGGCCGGATTCACCTTCCTGGTGATCGCGGCATTCTCCGCCGGCAGGCCGAAAGCATCGTATCCCATGGGATACAGGACATTGTAACCCTTCATCCTCAGAAACCGGGCATAGGCGTCCCCGATGGCGTAATTGCGCATGTGGCCCATGTGCAGGTCCCCTGAAGGGTAGGGAAACATCTCAAGGCAGTAGAACTTCTCTTTGGAGGGATCCTCCTGGGCCCTGTAGATCCCGGACTCCTCCCATCTGCCTTGCCATTTGGGTTCTATCTCCCGTGGAGAATACCTTGGTGACGACATGGAAAAACCTCCGGCTTTACCCGTTGTGCGTGTCAGGAGGGGCGAACGGTTTCCGGTTCAATGGATCACTACAGATTCAGGAGCCGTTTAACGGTGGAAAGAAGATCGTTGGCCTGGATCGGTTTGGTAATATAGGCATCCGCCCCCAAGGCCATGGCCCGATCCTTGTCCTCCTTGGCGCCTTCGGTGGTGATGATGATTATAGGGATATCCTTGTAACTGTCGTTGGAACGAACCAGCGTCACCAACTTGATTCCATCCATAATGGGCATATTGATATCCGTCAAGATGAGATCGATTTCGTTGGAAGAGAGCTTTTTTAATCCATCGACACCATCCGCAGCTTCGATAACCTCCGTCTGAGGGATTCTGTTCAGGGCGAACCGGATCAACTGTCTCATGGTCGGAGAGTCTTCGATAATCAGAAACTTAAGCGACGCCATTAGTCTCTCCCTTCCGCCTACTGGCTGAGAAGATCAAGAAATCCCTGGTAGGTGGACAATTTTCGTTTCGATTCGGTATAGAGCCTCGAACTGAAGATGGCCGTGGCCGCATGACCGGCAAGGAGCGAAAAAAGTTCGAAATCGACAGCTACAAAACCCTCCTTCTGCTGAAGAAGAGTGTATAAGGTGATGACACCGATCAGCTCCTCCTTGATCAGCAGGGGGATACACACCAGGGGGTCCTCAAAGGGATCAACCCGAGAGTCTGAGGGATTTTCGTTATAGTAGCTCGAGTGGGACTCGGCTGCTTTTCCCACCACCCCCTGGCCCAGACCGACAGGTTGTATGTCATTCAGTTCAATTCCCTCGGATGCTGCGGGGAGGAGGATGTTATCCTTCTCATCCAGCATGAAAATGGCGAATTTTTCCGCACCGATCAGGTTGATGATGATCTCCAGGATGATCTGAAGGACTTCCTCGTAATCAAGGGTGGAATGGAGTTGGAAGCTGGCTACATAAAGGTTGGCCAGATTATTGTTCTGTTCCTCGACGTCGATGTACCTCTGGGCAAAATTGACATTTTCCTTTTCCACCTCGCCCAGCCTGGTCTCAAGCTCCTTGATCCTCTCCATGTATATCCTCAACTGGTCGCTGGCTTCCTGTCCCTCCGGCAGGGTCGGAGGCGAGTCAAGTTTGCTTTTCAGAGCCTCTTCCAGTTGGACTTCCCGGTATCTGAGGCGCTCATTCTCCCGCATCAGCTCCTGGGTGAATTCCTGTCCCTGACGGAACATCTCCAGGAATTCCTCCCCCTTCTCGAACAGCTTATCCTTTTTTTCATTGTCCATCTTTTGGGCTCCATCCCATATTGTTTGGAAAATAGATCAGTTGACCGCCACATTCATCCGAAAAACTCTCAGTATCTGAGCCTACTTAGCCCACGTCACCTAAAGTAATCAAATTACTAGTTAGTATCACCGCTCTTGCCATTTTTCAAGCGGGTTATGTCCTCGGTCATCTCCACGACACGGCCTGGGATCCTTTCCAGATCGAGAACGTCCTCGGCGGCACCCTTCTGGATGGCGGCTCTGGGCATGCCGAAGACCACCGTGGATTCCTCGGATTCGGCAATGGTCCGCCCTCCTGCCTGGTGAATCAGGCTCAACCCCTCCGCTCCGTCGTTTCCCATACCGGTCAGGAGAACCCCAAGGGCGCGCTTGCCGAAAACAGCCGCTGCCGACGTCATGGTCACATCCACGGAGGGTACGAAGCGGTCCCCATCCCCCTTTTCCCTGAGAAAGGCCCTGTACCCCTTTTGGTCCATCACTTCAAGGTGATAGCCTCCCGGGACCACCAGGACCTGTCCCGGAACAAGGGGATCTCCGTTCTCGGCCTCCTTGGCGTCCAGTGGTGTGTTCTTGCCCAGCCTGATGGAAAACTGTCTGGTGAAAACCGGCGGCATGTGCTGAACGACAATGATCGGAAAAGGGTAGTCCGCCGGTATATCGGACAGAATTCTCTGAACAGCCGATGGGCCGCCGGTGGAGGCCCCAATGACGAGGAGCCCGTCGATAACGGTAGCGTCGGCAAGGAACCGATGATGGACCAGGGATCGCTGACTGGGCCTGGCGGCTTTCAGGTGGGCCAGGTACTGGGCCATGTCCTTGGTTGCAACGGCCCGCACCTTCTCCTGGAGCTCTGTCTTGATCTCCACAATCCTCTCCGAGGCATACCGCAGGGGTTTGACGACGAAATCGAGGGCCCCCAGGTCAAGGGCCTTGAAGACGTTCTTTTCCCCTCCCTCGGCACTGACCACGACCACTGGCAGGGGACGGTTGCGCATCAACCAACGCAGAAAGGTGAACCCGTCCATTCTCGGCATATTCAGGTCAAGGGTGATGACATCAGGGGGATCCGTCATGACGATCTTAATAGCCTCTTCGCCATCCGAAGCGATACCCACCAGATCGACCTCGTCCATCTCCTTGAGCATGGAGCGGATCATTTTTCTGTTGTAAGCTGAATCATCGATAACCAGGACTTGCACCTTTTCGTCCCCCTTCCTAATACGTCTCTCCCGGCTTCTGATAGACCATGACCTTGGTCAGATGCTTGAGTTTGAAAGCCGTGGTGATGTTCATAAGGGATTCCGAATGTCCAAGGAGGAGATAACCGTCCGGGAGGAGTTTCCGGTGGAAAGCGCCAACCACTTTCGCCTTGGCACCGGCATCGAAGTAGATGATGACGTTCCGGCAGATGATCAGATCGCAGTCGCCGATAAGCCCCATCATCTTTTCATCCAGCAGGTTGTGGTGACCGAAGTGAACCATGGATCGGATGGATTCGTCCAGGCCGTACTTTCCGTCGTCCGTTCTGTTGAAATAACGGAGCATGTAGGAGGGATCGGTCGCCCTGAACGAGGACTGGGAGTAAACGGCTTTGCGGGCTGTTTTGAGAACCTGCTGGCTGATATCCGTCCCGATGATATCGAGGGTCCAACCCTCGAAAAGGCTGGATTCCTTGATCATGATGGCGAGGGTATAGGGTTCCTCGCCCGTGGAACAGCCAGCGCTCCAGATCCTGAGATGCTTCTGGCTCGCTTTGCGCCTGGCAAGTTCAGGCAGGATCTCCTCCTTGAAAGCATCCAGCTGGTTTTTCTCCCTGAAGAAATAGGTCTCATTGGTGGTGATAACATCCAGGAGAGCGTTGATCTCCTTGACCTTCTCCTGGTGAAAGAGGAGGTAATGGTAGTATTTCAGGAAGGAATCGAAATGGTGCGCCCTGAGCCTGTTCTGCAGTCGGCTCTCTAAGAGGAATCGGCTGGATTGCTCGAAATAAAGACCGCTGTAGTCGTAGATGAAAGCAGCCAGGAGCCTGAACTCCTCATCGGTGAGTTCGACCCTCTCCGGGGAATCGAAGAGCATTTTATGCCCTCGACTCCAACAGTGATCGGGCGGTATCGCGGACGACTCGGTCGGGGTCGTCTCTGGCCAGCCCACGGAGAACAGCTATGGAGGCTTCGTCCTCTTTCAAGGCCAGGCCCTGAGCGGCAAAAGTCCTCACATCTGGGTCCGCATCCTGTACCGCTTCGAGGAGCAGATCGAAACTCTGATCTCCTTTAATCTGTGCCGCTGCCCGACATATACTCCGCTTTATCTCCACTGTCTCATCCCTGAAGAGCTGCTCCAGAATATCGACCGCGTCCTCAAATCCCCTGGCACCTCTTCTCCCCAGGGCTTCAATGACCGATGTCTTGATCATCAGATCATCACCGGAAAGTAGGGGCATCAGGTCCGCCGGTCGCATGTTGGGCTGGGCGGCCAGAGCTGATACGGCTGCAGATCGAACCCACGCGTCCTGGTCGAACAGAACCGCCTTGAGGGGCTCCAGGGCTTCAGGGGGCTGCATCTCCTCTAAGGCCATGGCAGCCTCAACCCTGACCTCCGGACTTTCGTCCGCCAGAGAATTTATGACCGAGGAGGCGGCTGTCATGTCACCGGTGCGCTTGATGCTGCTCAGGGCCGCGGCTCTGATGCCCGACTCGGGGTCCTGGAGAGCGTTGACAAAGGTCGGGAGGTTGGTCTGGGCGTCGACCTCGCTTAGGATCCTTATGAGCAACGCTCTGACCTCAGCTGAGGATGATGGCAGCTGAGTCTGGATCTTTTCTGTAAAGACCTCAGGGTCCCGGCGGCCCAACCCGGCGATGGATTCCGCCGCCGCCTCAGCAACATCCCGGTACTCGTCTGACAGTAATTCGAAAAGGGGTTGGATGGATCCAGAATCTCCCAGGACAGCAACCGCCCGGGCTGCTTCCTTGCGGACATTGCCGCTCTCATCCTGGAGCATGGGGTAGACCTTATCCAGGAGGCCAGAGACCCCGAGCTGCTGGATAACCTGGACCGCCTTTCGCCGGACCAGTTCGTCATGATTTTCAAGGAGGGGAATAACCGCTCCGGGATCCTTCCGGCCGATCTCCAGAAGGGCCAGGTTGACATCCCACTCGAGGGTTTCGTCATCGATCAACGAAAGGATAGACTGCAGCGACCTTTCGCCCCCGATAAGGCCGAGGACAGCCAGATAATTCCTTCTCTCGTCGTGGTTATCGGACACGGCAAGCTGATCACACAGGTAACCGGCTGTCTGGTCGTTGACCGCCTTCACCACCAGACCCTTCAGATCCTCCAACTCATCGTACCCCGCCTCCACGGCCCTGCGAAAGATCATACCAACGGCGACGAACACGCTCTTGGACGCGCCGCGGGGCAGATGGGGAAGCATCTCCATCAGCCTGACACCGTCACCGATCTCGCCCTTTCTTCCAATACCCTCTATGGCCGGATTGGCCAGGATGCGGTCGTCCAGATAACGGAAGAAAACCGGAAGGGCCTGATGGTCTCCAATCCGGGCCAGCGCGCTGAGGACACTGAAGGTTACCCAGTTGTCAGCCCTGTCCAGCGCCTCGATGAGGGCTGGTGTGCATTCCGGGTCGCCGATAGAGGCCAGGCTCTCGGCGGCGGCAGCGCGGATGTTGTTCTCCGGGTCATGCAGGAGATTGACAAGCCTGGGGATGACTCTGGGGTCCGCGATGTTGCCGAGGATATCGACGAGAAATTTCCGGATGTCAGCCTGCTCTACGTCCAGGTGTTCAGCGATATGAGGAGCGACGCCGCTGCCCATCCTCTCGAGGATCTCCACAACGGAATTTCTGAGCGTCACCTCCCGGGTGGGATCCATGAGCGGAATGAGCCGGCTGATCAGTTCGACATGGGGACCGAGCCCAGAAAGCCCCTCTATAGCCTCCTTTCGGACCCTCCAGCTCTCATCGGAAAGAGGTCCTGTAAGCCACTCCAGGTCGTCCTCCGAAAGTTCTCCTCTCAGCTCCACCATCGCCTGCCGGCGATCCTCCTCCTCAGGGGATTCCAGCCTGGCGATCAGTGTCTGTTTTTTCTCAGGGTCCATGACCATCCCGTTTTTTACCGGTCCCTGGAGACCGCTCGTGAATTAAGGAGGCGGCTCATCTCCTCCTGTAGAACCTGTGAGTAGTTGCCACCGAAATCCGGGTATTTATCCCTCAGGAGCTGTTCCCCCTCCGAGAGATCGCCCGCGAGCCGGGTAAGGAGATCCTCAGGAGAGGTCTCCTTGATGACATCCTCGTTATAAAGAGCTATGTCACCAACGATGACACGGCACATCCTCCTCAGTTCTTTTTCATCCGGATCGCCGGTCGCCTCAGAGGTTTCCTGGTGCATCTCCTCTATTTTCCTTATGTCATCGACATCCTCATCTGTCTGTGCCGCGATCATCTCCGGACCGGCCTTGAGCGGTCCTTGTTCCTGCTCCTTTTCCAGCAACCGGTTCAATTTTGGAACGAGCAGGTCCGGGAGGTGATGTCTTTCGATGTGGTCGTCCGCTCCGTAGTAGGAAGTGGGGGCCCTCTTGTAGCGTGTTCCGCGATGGATGGACGAAAGAAGGATGATGGGAAAACTCTTGCCGCCCGGGATCTCGGCCATTCTGTCGATAACCTCGTATCCCAGGATATCCGGCAGAACCACACTGATCAGGGCCGCATCGGGCGACTCTTCAGACGTGATCCTCAAAGCCTCTTCACCGTTCGGGGCAACAATTCCCTCGAAACCGTGCCGTGTCAGGATCTTGACGACCAGAAGGCCAAGATCGTCCTCGGAAACAGCCACCAGGACAGTCCGGGCGTCAACTCCTGGCCGGCGGCTGTCCCTGGGGAGTTCAAGGGGGATCACGGAACCGCAACTGCGGCAGTTGAAGGACGCAACCCCATGGGGAAGCTTTTCCGGATGGATCCTGTAATATTTTCCGCAGGATCCGCATTGGACAAGGTCTTTATCGCCGGCCTGAACAGGATCAGGCGGATTTGATCTTCCCTCAGCCATTTCCCGAAGGCTCCGCGGGCGTTGTCAGCGATTCCCCGGACGCCGATGGGGAGGAGTCCTCAACAGACAGGATCCTGGTCAGGTTCAGGAGTATAATCAGACGATCGTCGATCTTGCCGATACCGCGCAGAAATTCGCCCTCAACACCGCTTACGATCTCCGGGGGAGGTTCGATCCTGCTCAGAGGGATATCGATCACCTGGATGACCGCATCGACGAGAAGGCCGTAGAAATGCTCCCGGTGCTTGACCACGATGACCCGGCTCTTCTGGTCCCTTTCGCCGCCACTGAGTCCCAGCCTTTCACTGACATCGTAAATGGGGATGATCATGCCGCGAAGGGAGATGATCCCCAGGACAAAGTCCGGAGTCCTCGGCACCTCGGTGGGTTCTTTGGGCCTGACGATCTCCTTGATCTCCATGATATTAAGGCCGTATTCCTCCCCGGCCAACATGAAGGTCAGGACCTGGATGTTCTCCTCTTCTTCTTCCTCCCTGTCCGCATCATGCTGGCTTTTCAGAACATCTTTCAGGCTGGCCAGTTCGTCTTCGTAAACCATCTCCGGTGCCTCCTCCACCGTCGCGGGGTGCGAGGGGCCACTCTCCACAACTGCCTCGGCCTCAGCCAATGCGGGACCCTTATCCTCATGGATCTCGCCTTCATCATGACCTTTGATCTCATGGACCTCCTTCACGTGCTCCTCCGCCACAACTTCAGGCTTATCCCTGGATTTCTCCTTGGCCTTTTCCCTGGATTTGACCTTCGATTTGCCCTTGGGTTTATCTTTGCCGGGCTTCCTGTCCTTCTTTTTCTTCTCGGCCTTTTTCGCTTTCTTCCTGATCTCGACAAGATCCATTTTATTAACCCTCTCTTGGCTACGGAAGGTATTCAGGTGTCCGGATTCAGCAGTCGGAAAAAATTTTCAGCTTCAAGTTTCCAGCTGGAAATCCCGTGATTCGTGATTTGTAATTTGTGATCCGCCCTTAACCAGCTCCTCCGCCTCTGAAATGCTCTGCATCAGCCCCGGGAGATTGCTTCACTCGAATATCGGGTCGAGATGACTACCCAATTTCGCCCATTCGCCCTATCTCCCCTTCTCCGCG
>JBFFDD010000003.1:0-38788 GCA_041559575.1 bacterium | reverse complement strand
TAGATACCGCAGGAGTGCCCCTTACCGCCCACTTCATATTTCTGCCTGACCATCTCGAGGGCGCTGTCGAAGCCGCTGTATCTGAAGATGGCCAGAACGGTAGTCAGCTTTTCGCCGGAGAAGCGATACTCTTTCCCGATCCTGTCCTGTCTGACAATGATGAATTTCCGGTCCAGGGGGATAGGAAATCCCGCTGCCGCCGCCATCTCCTGAGCCGAACGGGCCACCGTGTCAACGATCCTGTTCCCCTCCCCGTCCCACATGACGGCCTCCAGCTTCGCCTTTTCCTCGTCGGATGCGAGGTATCCTCCCTCGGCCTGGAGCCGGTTTAGAAAAGCATCGTAAATGCCAGCCTCCACGAGGAGATTGCCGTCAGCGGAGCACCCGGATCCGAAGTCCGAGGTCTTGCTGAGGCGGGTGTTCAACGCCGCCTCCTCGATGTCGGCCGTCTCGTCGATGACCATCGTGGAGTTACCTGCTCCCACCCCGAAGGAAGGTTTTCCCGAGCTGTAGGCAGCCCTGACCATGGCCATGCCCCCGGTGGCGATGGTCAGGTCGCATATCGACATGAGTTCCTGGGCCAGAGGGATACTGGGTTTCTCGGCACATTGGAAGAGATCTTCAGGGGCCCCGTGCTTTCTGAGGGTTTGCCTCATGACCCTCACCATCTCGGATGTTGTGTTTTTACTCCGCGGATGAGGGGAAAAGATCACAGCGTCCTTACACTTGAGGGCGTAGATCCCGACTCCGGGAGGGGTCAGTTCGGGGTTCGTGGTCGGCACGAGGGCGGCGATAACACCTGCCGGCTTGGCATATTTGACCAGACCTTTCTCGGGATCCTCCTCGATGACCCCTACACTCTTCTGCCTGAGGGCGTCGCGAAGGATCCCCATGATCTTGAAACGCTTGGCCACCCTCCCGTCCCGGTCCCCGATGCCACTCTCGTCCACTCCCATCTGGGCGACACGGGTAAATGTATTCTCGTTGGCCGTGGCCCACCCCAATGCCTGGCAAAGTCTGTCCACGGTATCCTGGTCGTAGTCCTCGACAGCCTTCATTGCCGCCCTTGCCCTGTTGAGGAGTTCCTGGGCGTGCCGCTTTTCCTCCTCCGTGATCGGTCTTGCCATTTCAACTCTCCTTGAAGCCAGCTGGTCAGGGTAAAGGAACCTGAGGCCACAGCTCCTCCTTCCTTCATCGATCGGCCTGGCTTCTCCTACTTCGTTGGCAGCTGCCCTGGAGGGGCATAGGCCCACAGGAGCCAGAGGGGTTCCTCCATGTCATTGTAATGGATGTGCTCAACACCGTCCGGGATCCACATGTAGTCGTACTGCTTGAACCGGGTCTCCTTGTCGTTGTCCACATCGATGGCTATCCCGCCGCCTCTGACCACGAAGTTGATCTCCTCGGAGCCGGGGTGTGAGTGAGGAGCGCAGCGCTCTCCTGGTTCGAAGATTGTCAGACCGGCGACGATCTGCTCGGCGCCCAACTGGGCGTGGTCCACGGCGCGGAAGACCTTCCTCCGGTACCCCTCCTCATCCAGTCCCAGCCAGATCTGCTCAGCGTCCTTGAACGTGTTGATGATCTTGATCTCCACTGTTTTCTCCTCTCCAAACAAATCCTTTTAATTTTAACCGGGGGGTATTCCATGCGGTGCGGAAGGGCCGCGACAGTCTTCTCTCAGCTATCCTCACCTGTCAGCTCTATGGCCGCCCTCAGTCCAAGCAGATAACTGTCCACTCCGAACCCGGCGATCTGTCCTCTGGCCAGGGGGGCGATGACCGAGTGGTGGCGAAATTCCTCGCGGGCATGCACGTTGGACATGTGCACCTCCACGATGGGAGCCCTCAGAATGCCAAGGGCATCCATGATGGCGTAGCTGTAGTGGGTCCAGGCACCCGCGTTGATCACCACGGCATCAACGCCCTCCTCGTGGGCCCTGTGGATCCTGTCTACCATCTCTCCCTCGTGGTTCGTCTGAAAACAGTCCGCTTCCACACCCAGTTCCGTGGCCACTTGGCGTATCCGGTCGTCGATCTCCGAAAGGGTGACCGTGCCGTATTGGGCCGGATCACGCCTGCCAAACATATTCAGGTTAACTCCATGCAGCACCAGTATTTTCTTCATGATTCCTCCCGAATTCAGGTTTCCCCTCCCCTCAGGGGAACAATAAGTCCCGTAAACCTTTTCCACTGCGGAGTATAGCCGGTTGATGATTCAATTATGGAAGATCAAAGACCGCATCGCCACCTCAGGTTTGTCATTTTTACATTAAATTGCTTTAAAAAACGGGCGGTCCACCCCGTTTCCACCTGCCCTGACAGGGAAAAACCGGCGACAATCCTAATGCTAAGTATAGCGTTCTGCCAAACAGAACGCTATACTCAATATGCGTCAAAGAAATGAGGTTGTCAACATGAAACCGGTGAAAATCCTCATATGATCGCATATAATAGGATATCTATCCTATTCAACAAATAGTTTTCCGCAGCCGAAACCCAAAGGGGAAATCCCCGTTTCAGGCAGACAATTGCCGGCAGCAATATACGCCGCTCCATAAGGACGTGAAAATCGATGACACGCGATCATGAGGAAAGCCCCCGTCTTGCCGTTCCCAAAGTAGACTCTGTCGCCAGAGCCCTGGGCATCCTGGAGTGTTTCACGATCGACGAGCCGGAACAGACTCTAAAACAGCTTTGCGAAAAGACCGGGCTCTACAAGAGCCGTGTTCACCGATTGTGCAGGACCCTGCTCGACTGCGGGTACCTGATCCGCTCCTCCTACTCCAGTTACCGCCTCGGGCCTCAACTCCTTGTCCTGGGAAAGGTTTACGAGAGGACCAACACCCTGGTTTCCATCGCCCGCCCGATCATGCGGGAGCTCGCCTTCGCCGCAGACGAATCCGTGGCCCTTTTCGCCCTCAGAGACGAGAGGTCCATCTGCCTGGCCAGGGAATACGGACCTTCCAAGCTCTTTTTCGCCATCAACGAGGGCGACTACATGGAGCTTCACGCCACGGCCACCGGGAGGGTCCTCCTTGCCTACTCCCCTGCTGATTTTCGCAGGAGGGTCCTTGGCGGGAAACTGGAGGCCATCACGCCGGCGACCATCACGGACAGAGAATGGCTCGAGGAGGAGTGCCGCGCCATTCCGGATCGCGGCTACAGCGTCAGCCGCGAGGAAAGGGAACCTGGAGTGGCCGCTGTCGCCGCCCCCGACTTCGACCTCGAAAAGAGGGTTCCAGCCGCGATTTCCCTGGTGGGTCCGGTCCAGCGGTTTTCGGATGACAAACTGGCCGGTCTGGTGGAAAAGCTCCTCACAACCACGGGAAGGATCTCCCGCCTCATGGGCGGCACGGGCTGACTTCCCGACTCCAAAAGCCGGTCCCCCGATGAGCCCGGGGAGAACCCGCACCACCGATGGGCAAAGGTATCGATCAGACGCACGCAGGCCGCCATTGATTGAATGGTGTGAGTACGGATCGGGCGGCACGCTCACCATGTCCCCGGGGATCAGGTGGCTGGGTCTTTCCCAACGGAAAACAGGACCTCGCTCTCGAAGCTGTCCAGCATTCGCCCTTCGTCGGGTCTGACCCGCATGCTTATGCCCACCTGCGCCTCCACAACCGTCGGCCCTGTAAAGTCCCCGATTCGGCAGCCGGGTCAGAAACTCTGAAAAGAGCGCCGGCTTTCAGCTGTCCGTACCGACATGGGAGATGTCCTTTCCCGGGGAATAGATGTCCAGGATATTCCAGTGTCCGGTGGTCGGTGTCGGGTTGTTGATCATGGGAACATCCATAACAACCGGCTCATCGGAAGCGATGGCCCGCTCCAGAGCGGGCTTGAACTGGTCGGCGGATTCGATCCTGATCCCCTGGACACCGTAGGCCCGCGCCAGAGCGGCATAATCGGGTGAGGTGGATCTGCCGTCGACCTTGAACACGGTGCCGAAGGTGGTGCCGAAATGGGCTTTCTCCAGGCCGGCTATGGTGCCGAAAGCATCGTTGTTCATGATGATCCAAACGGCCGCCACGCCTTCAGCTCTGGCTGTGGCCAGTACGGCCGGGTTCTGGCCGAACCCTCCGTCCCCCACCAGGGCGACGACCACCCTGTCGGGCCGGGCCAGTTTCGCCCCAATGGCCGCCGGGGCGCCGAACCCCATGGTGGCCAGGCCGCCGGTTATCTGGATACTGCCTGGTTCGTAGATAGGAAACTGCTGGCCGACGCCGTTCTTGTTCCATCCGACATCGGTGGTGAGGATGGCATCCCTGGGAAGGACCTCCCGAAGCTCCGCCAGAATCCGCTCCGGCATCATGGGAAAGGCGTCGCTTGTCTCCATCTCAAGATTACTCTTCCTGAACTCCTTCCGGAGGGCCGCAATCTCATCGATGAGCTGTGGTCTTCGGATTCCCTCGGGAAAAAGCTCCCGCGCCACACGGTTCAGGACAGCCAGGGCCATTCTGAGGTCCGCGATGACACCGATCTCCACCGGATAGTTCCTGCCGACCTCGGTGGGTTCGATGTCGATGTGGATGAGCTTCGTCCGGGGGATGTCGAAGGTATACCTGGGGTACCACGAACTGCTGTCGGCCTCCTTGAACCGGGCCCCGAGGGCCAAAAGATAGTCGGCGTTCCGGCACGAATCGTTGGTGTACCGGGTACCCCAGAAGCCTGTCATTCCCAGGGTCAGGGGATGATCGTCCGGCAGGGCGCCCTTTCCCATGAGGCTGTGGGCCACCGGGATCTGAAGATGATCCACGAACTTCCTCAGCTCTTCAGCCGCGCCGGCCAGGACGATCCCGCCTCCCACATACAACACAGGCCTCTCGGCTCCGCCCAGGCGGTGAACGATCTCCCTGGCCGTCTCATCGTCCATGGACGGCCGGCTGAGTTCCACCGCGTTGCTCATGACCAGCTCGAAGGGCGCCGCTTCCGTCTCCATGGAGAAGATGTCCATGGGAACGTCCACCAGAACCGGGCCCGGCTGTCCGCTTGCCGCCAAAGTAAAAGCCCTCTCCATGATCCCGGGAAGGAGCTCGGGCCGCTCCACCCGCCAGACCCTCTTGCAGAAGGGGCGGTAGATCTCGCACTGGCTGCCGTCGGCGTGCAGATTGATCTCCTGATGCGGGTGTTTACCGTAGTAGTGGCTCGGGACATCCCCCGCGATGACCACCATGGGGATGCAGTCCAGGGCCGCATTGGCCACACCGGTAACGGCGTTGGTCATTCCCGGGCCCAGGTGGGTCAGGACCACGGCCGTTTTACGGCTGGCCCTGGCGTAACCGTCGGCCGCGTGAGCGGCGATCTGCTCGTGGCGAACGTTGACAAAACGGATGGAGCTGTTCTCCAGGGCAGCGAGGAGCGCAATGTTCGTGTGGCCGCACAGTCCGAAGATGTACTCGACAGAACGATGCTCAAGATATTTGACCAATTGACGGGAAACCGGAACTTTCACGACGACCTCCGTAAATTATGTTTCAGGTAACTTCTCAAGCGGCCACTGTTTGCCTGGTCAACGGGGCTTGAAAAGACGCTTCAGAATCCAAAAAACCTTGGTATCCAGACCACAGTCGCCGGGAAAAAGGTAATGATGATCAGGGCCAGAACCTCCACCAGGAACAGCGGGATGATCTGACGGATCAGCGGTCCCAGTCCCACCTGGGCGACGGAATCGGCGACGAAAAGACACAGGCCCATCGGCGGCGTGATCAGCCCGATCATCAGGTTGAAGACCACCAGGATGCCATAATGGGTCGGATCAACCCCCATGGATACGGCAATGGGGTGCAGGATCGGCACCAGGACCAGCATGGCGGCGATCCCTTCCAGGAACAGGCCGACGATGAGGAACAGGATCATGGACGAGAGGAGGAACATCCATTTGGCGGTCATGAATTCCAGGGCAAAATCGGTGACTTTGTTGGGAACCCTGTTGTAGGTCATAAGCCAGTTCGCGGCCGATACCGAACCGATGACCACCAGGATCGTGGAAGTGTCCCGCATGGACCGGCCGAAGATCTCCGGCAATTTTTTTATCTTCAGTTCCCGGAAAATGAAGACCCCCACCACCAGGGCGTAGGCGACAGCGAAACAGGCTGCTTCTGTCGGGGTCACCACCCCCAGGAGGATGCTGCCGACTACGAAAACAGGCATGAACAGCGGGATAATTCCCTGCATCAGGATGTTGAGCCTGGAGGCCTGGGAAGTTCGTGGTGAGGGTTTTTCGAAATGCCCGGCGAAGATCATAACGTAGACGGACAGAAGGGTGGCCAGCAGCAGGCCGGGGCCGATCCCACCCAGGAAAAGCCCGGGTACGGAGACGCCGGTCACGGTCAGGGCGTAGATGATCACGGGGATACTCGGTGGGATGATGGGGCCGATCACCGAGGACGCGGCGGTGATCGCCGCGGAGAAATCGCGCGGATAACCCCGCTTTTCCATCTCCGGGATAAAGATCCGGCCAATGGCCGACGTGTCAGCCACAGCGGATCCGGAAAGCCCGGCAAAGACCACCGAGGCCCAGATGTTGACCATCGCGAGACCGGCACGGAACCGTCCCACCAACAGGGTGGTAAAGGCGATGATGCGGCTGGTGATCCCCGATTCGTTCATCAACTCGCCGGCGAGGATGAACAGCGGGATCGCCAGCAGGGGAAAGGATTTCATACCCCCGTACATCTGGGTGGCAACGATGCGCAGACTATAGGGGAAATCGCCAACCGCCATAAAGTAGAACAGTGCGGCCAGGATGGAGAAGGCGACCGGCAGCCCGATGACCAGACCCGTCAGCAGAATAATATAGACCATGGCCTACCTTCCCACCGCTTTGTCATCCGCCTCTTGCCTGTCTGCTACCCACGCCCTGTCGATTCCACGCTGTAAAAATTTCAGCAACGCCGCGACAGACAGCATCCCGCCACCGATCACCATGGCCGCCTGGTAAGGACCGAAATGTCCCAGCCAGATCGTCCAGTCCCAGCCTGTCGCATCCCTCAGCCCCTTGGCCAGACCGATCAGACTGGACGTTTCCATGCCGCCCCTCTTGAGGACGAACTGCCAGCCGGACCAGGCCATCAGGCCACCGATCCCCACCATGATCAGATCCAGCAGCATATAGAGTTTTTCAATCAAAGTACGGGGTAAAAAACCGACCAGAATGGTGAACCGGACGTGACGATCCTGCATGTATGCGTAAGCCGCCCCGAACATGAATCCGTAGACAGCAAAAAAGACCGGCAATTCCTCGCCCCACTCGAGGGACTTGCCGAGGGTGTACCTTCGCACCGAGTTAAAGAGGATGATGGCAAAGATGGCCATCATGGAGAGCGAGGCGCCACCGGCGAACAGATTGGTGAAAAAACGCGATGTCCTTTGAACAGCTGACCGGTACATGCTCCGCCCGTAGAGACCTTTTCATCCCCCCGGATGAAGGATCAGGGAAGTCATCAAGACCCTTCCCCGGGCAGAGTTCCTGCCCGGGGAAGCGAATTTTGCACAATCAGGTTACTGGCTTTTTTCTGCTGCAGCGACGGCCTTTTCCAGCTTGTCGATCCAGCCGGCATCGCTGCCCAGTTCACCTCGCAGCCATTTGACCACGGCCGGCTGTGCGGCATCTTTGAACTGCTTCAATTCGGCGCCAGAGGGCGAGTAGACCTTCATCCCTTCTGCGACAACCTTGGTCACGCCTTCGGCGGTGTTGAACTGCTGAATGGCGCGCCCCATGAGACCGGCGGTGCGGGCGGCCTTCTTGAGCAGGGCCTGGTCCTTCGCCGACAGTGATTGGAAGAACTCCTCGTTGATGAGGATGAAATCAACAGCGTAGACGTGACCATCGAGGGTCATGTACTTCTGCAGTTTGTGAAGCTTGTTGTTGTAAATGACGCCGACTGGGTTCTCCTGGCCGTCAACGACACCGGTGGCCAGGGCGTTGGGAAGCTCAGACCAGGCAATGGGGGCCGGCTCACCACCTAAACCCTTGACCATCTCCACGTACAGCGGGATCGGCTGAACCCGGAATTTCAGGCCCTTCATGTCGGCAGGGGTCTTGATCTCCCGCTTGCCGTTGGTGAAGTTCCGGTATCCTGTCTCCCCGTAAGCCAGGGTGCGCAGACCAGACTTCTCGAGACAGTAGTCGGCCAGATCCCTGCCGAAGGATCCGTCGAGCACATCCCACGCGATGGGCGCCGAGGCAAAGGTGTACGGGATATTGAGAACGTCGGCGACCTTGCAGACCTTGGCCATGGCGCCGGAGACCAGGGCCATCTGAAGGGTCCCTTCCTGCGCCTGCTGGACGAGTGAGTTCTCATCGCCGAGGGCCTTGGCCGGGAAAAGCTCGACCTTCATGTCGCTCTCGCCCTCAACGATGTTTTTAAAGATCACGCTGGCGGCTCCCTTTTTAGAGGACTGCCACTCGGCAGGGTCCACGTGGGCCAGTTTGATGGTCGTGGCCGCCATGGCAGCTGCCGGTGCGAGCACCAGAGCGGCTACCGCCACCAGGCTCGCGTACTTCATGAGTTTTCCGACTCCACCTTTCATCTCATCCTCCTTTTCCTAACATGCGTTGTATCCAGAGGGTGGGGTGGCACCGGCCCTCCCCGCCGGTTCCCAGCCCCTTCCAGGGTCCTTCCGGGACTCGGCCGTCCGGACCTGTATAAACACGGATCCACAGTGCTTCATCCCGGGGAGACAAACCCTGGACGGCAGCGATGAGCCAACCCGGGAGGAGCCGATGCCCAAGGACCCTGGTTCCAACCGGGGCGGGCCTTGAATGGATCTGCCCTTTATCCTATGGTTGTCGAGATCAATATCCTATCTAGTAGAATAGAATTACTAATATTAGGATAAGAGGCCCTGATGGTCTTGTCAAACGTTTTTTTCCTTCCCCCCCTGGAGCCTCCGGACGTGCAAAGCAGACAGGCCACCGACTTTGACGGCCCGAAAAGCCGGTTTTAGCCCGGGCGTCACCGGCCCGGCCGGTGGCCTTCGCAACCGGCAAACCGGATATATCGAAAAGGATACCATATTTCAGGAAGGCCTTGTTGTCCTACTGTAAAGAACGTGATACTTTTAATTATAATGAGGGTCCGGTGGATAACCTGCCGACGTTCAACCGGCTGATGACCGCGGCCACCAGAAGGTCGGGACATCTCCACCGGCCGCGCAGCCTGCCCGGCGAGGGTAAAAGCGGAAAATGCCCCCGGCACGATTGCCTCCACAACTTCAGTCAATATATCCCTGGTTATATTCGGAAGGGTTTCACCCGAAATCAGCCAAAACAAGCTTCACGGAGGAACCACTATGATAGCAGCAGTGCTGAACAATACAGCCGACCTGACTGTTGACCAGATCCCTGATCCGGAACCGGGGACAGGGGAGGTCGTCATAGCCGTGACCCTGGCCGGTGTCTGCGGATCCGACTATTCCCTTTACCACGGAAAGTTCGGCGTGCCCCTGCCCGTGGTACCAGGTCACGAGGGGCTGGGGATCGTCAGGGAAGTCGGCCCGGGAGTATCCAATGTGACTGTGGGGCAGAGGGTCGTCATCCAGCCCAACTTCGCCTGCTGGAACTGCGAACTGTGCAATTCGGGGCATGACAACATCTGTCATGGAAAGGTGCGCCTCGGTATCGACACCAACGGCGTGTTCGCCCAGTACGTCAAGGTACCGGCCAGGTATGCCTGGCCGGTACCGGAAGGTGTCGACGACAGGACCGCCGTGCTGACGGAGCCTTTGGCGGTTGCCGCTCACGCCCTGAAACTCCTGCCGCCCGCCAAGGGTGACCGTGTGCTGATCATCGGTGCCGGGGTCATCGGCCTTCTTACGCTGCTGCTGGCCAAGCTGGAAGGGGCGGACCTCACCGTATCCGATCTCCTGGCCGAGCACCTGTCACTGGCCGGGAAATTGGGCGCCGACCATACTTCCAAGGTCGGGGGAAAGGAGAAACTGGAACCATCCTCCTTCGATCTGATCTACGAGACCAGCGGGGCGCCATCTGCCCTCGCGGACGCCGTTGGATTGGCGGCACCCGGAGGACGGGTTGTTCTTCTGGGACTGCCGGGGCAGGAACATCCGGTCTCCACCACCCAGATCGTGCGCAAGGAGCTTTCCATCACAGGGTCCATGATCTACACCACAGAATTCCCCGGGGTTCTCGAGCTCCTCGAAAGAGGACGGATCGATCCCACTGCCCTGATTTCCAATGTGATAGGGCTTGAAGACCTCGATGGAGCCATAAGGGACTTCCATGCACCGGACCGCATCAAGGTGCTGGTCTCCCTCTGAGGAATAACGGAGATGCCAGCCGGTGGTGAAAAAAAGGCTGTCGGTTCCGACAAAATGCTTCTCGAGGACGAGGCGCTGCGGGACGGGCTCCAGATGGAATCACGCATCTTCAGCCTCGAGGAGAAGCTCTTGATCTTCCGAATGCTCGAGAAGGCGGGAATCGGCCGGATCCAGGTGGGCTCCTTCGTCCATTCCGGGATCGTCCCCCAGATGGCAGACACCGACGAGCTTGTCCGGACCATCGGGACCCCGGAAAGGACGGTGGTTTCGGCCCTGGTCCTGAATGAAAAGGGGCTTGACCGGGCCCTTGCCTGCGGAGTGCGTCACCTCAGCATGTCCGTGTCCGCCAGCGACACCCACAGCCGGAAAAACGCCGGAAAACCTGCTGCCGAGGCCCTGGATTCCATGACGGGCCTGATAGAGCGGGCCGCGAGGGCAGGGATCCATGTCAGGGCCGGTTTCCAGTGCAGCTTCGGCTGCGTTTACGAGGGTACCGTGGACCCTGACAGGGTCCTCGACGGCATTACCAGGATGGCCGAGGCGGGAGCTTCCGAAGTCAACCTGGCCGATACCACAGGGATGGCCAACCCCTACTCCGTGAAGGACCTGGCCGGAAAGGCGATCAGGATGCTGCCCGGTGTCCGCCTGTCACTGCACCTGCACGACACGGCTGGCCTGGGCCTTGCCAACATGGTGGCCGGGTACGAAGCGGGTGTCCGGATCTTCGACACCGCGGCGGGAGGACTGGGTGGTTGTCCCTTTGTCGAAGGCGCGTCGGGAAATGTGGCCACCGAGGACGCCGTCAACATGTTCGAATCCATGGGCATCGCCACCGGCATCGATATGGAGGGTGTCTGCGAGGTGGTGGCCTTCCTTGAGGAGAAGCTGGGGCGCGCCCTGCCGGGACGGATGAAACGGATCATCAAGAGGGTAACAGCGTGACGGAGACAGGGGAAAAGAAGGTGAGGGAATCGGAGCGCCAGGTCGAAACCGTCTCAAAGGCCTTGACCATCCTGAACTGTTTTTCCACCACCGAACCGGAGCTGTCCCTCAAGGAACTGAACGAAAAAACCGGAATGTACAAAAGCCGCATCATGAGGCTTTGCGGCACCCTCTGCGCGCAGGGCTTCCTGATCAAGACCTCTCGATCCACCTATGAACTGGGGCCCAGGGTGATGATCCTGGGCAAGATCTACGAGAGAACCCACAGCCTTCTCAAGTCTGTCGGCCCCATCCTCGACGACCTCGTCGCCGTTACGGGGGAATCGGCAGCCATCTTTATGAGACAGGGGATGACCCGTTTCTGCGTCGACCAGAGGGTGGGGCCGGCTTCCCTCCGGTACTCCGTAATCGAGGGAGAGCCTCTGCCGCTGTATGCGGGAGCACCGGGAAAGGTGCTCCTCGCCTGGGCCCCTGAGAACATAAGGGACCGGTTCCTTAAGGACCAGGAACTGAAAAAATACACGTCGAAAACCATCACCGGCAAAAAAGAACTGGAACAGGAACTCGATTCGGTGCGTCGACAAGGATACGCTGTCAGCGAGGGGGAGGTTGTGCCAAATGCCGTCTCCCTTGCCGCGCCGGTCTTTGATCACGAATCCAGGGTGGACTACGCCATCCACCTCGGTGGTCCGGCGCAGCGCCTGACACCAAAAAAGCGACAGGAGATCCTCCTGCCGCTTTTGGACTCGGCCCGCAGACTCTCATTCCTGTTGGGGAAGGATTAGGAAACCTGAGGCGCAGGAATGGGGCGGCGGCCATTGGCCTCTGCCCCTATTGCCGGGGGAATCCGGGGTTTCAACCCGTGGGCTGAATGGACTCAAGTGATCTTATGAGGTCCCCCGGATCGTCGAGCGGTACGATGCGGCACTGGCCGATCCGGTCGAGGAGCACGGATTGAACCCGCCCACCGGACCGCTTCTTGTCCCGGGTCATGTAGCCGTTCAGATCCTCCCCCAGCTTCACCGGCGGCACGGGAATGCGGTCCAGGACCCTCACGGCCCTTTCGAATTGGTCATCCGGCAGGCCGCAGACCTTCCTGGACAGGACCATGGCGGCCTTCATCCCCAACAGGACCGCCTCGCCGTGGCGGATCTCCCCGTAACTCGTGGACGCCTCCAGGGCATGGGCCAGCGTGTGTCCGAAATTGAGAACCAGGCGGGGCCCCGACTCCCACTCGTCGGCCTCTATGATCTCAGCCTTTCTCCGACAGGCTGATGTCACAACGCGGCTTATATCCACGTCCCCTCCCGGCCCGAGATCGGGAATCCCCTCAAGGTATTCGAAGAGCTCCGGATCGAGGGTCAAGGCGATCTTGATCACCTCTGCCATGCCGGAGTGCCAGTCCCTCGGGTCGAGGGTCTTCAGAACGTCGATTTCAGCGAACACCGCCTCCGGCTGATGAAAGGCGCCGACCTGGTTCTTCCCCTCCGGGATGTTGATCCCGGTCTTGCCCCCAGTGCTGCTGTCCACCATGGCCAAGAGGGTGGTCGGGGCCTGAACGACGGACACCCCCCGAAGGTATATGGAGGCTGCCAAACCCGCGAGATCCCCCACTACCCCGCCTCCCAGGGCAACAACCAGGGAGTTCCTGTCCAGGCCGGCACCAGCCATCTTCCTGCAAAGATCCTCCAGGTGACTGAAGGATTTACTCCCCTCTCCCTCCGGAACAGCCACGACTGCTGCGGGTGTCCCGCAGGCACCTGCCAGCTGATTGATTCGGCGGCCATAGATGGAGTTCACCCGTTCGTCCGTCACCATCATGATCCTGCCGGCCGGATTCCAACCGCGCAGATATTCCTCGAGAAGGTCCCAGGCCCCGCCTCCAATGTGGATGGAGTAGGACCGTTCACCCAGTTCAACGTTGACGACGCTCAAAGCCACGACAGGTCCCAAATCAGGAATTCAGGACTGCGAGGGTTGAAAGCACTTTTTCTTCCGGGACCTGATCGGTCACAAAGACGTCACCGATATTTTTCAGCAGCACGTAATGCAGCTTTCCAGCCCTCTTCTTTTTGTCTGTTCTCATGGCCTCGAGCAGTTTGTCCGGAGACAGTTC
The DNA here is from genome assembly GCA_041559575.1 of bacterium. Classification (GTDB taxonomy): domain Bacteria; phylum BMS3Abin14; class BMS3Abin14; order BMS3Abin14; family BMS3Abin14. The sequence continues at coordinate 25,453 of JBFFDD010000003.1, read as the reverse complement.
GGCGGGGATCCGGGTGGGAAGGCCCGCCGAAGTCAGGACCGCTTCGATCCTCTCTGTAAGTTCCCCAGGGCAGTAGCCCAGTTGCGCGGAGAGATGGGAGGATACGACCATGCCCATGGCCACGGCCTCACCGTGACTGACCCTGTGACGGCTGAGACGTTCGATGGCGTTGGCGAAGGTGTGGCCGAAATTCAGCACCGCCCTGCGGCCGTGGTCAAAGGGGTCCTCCTGAACGATGTTGATCTTGACCTGGATGGCCTGGGCGACCAGCGCCTGGAGTTCCGCTGCCTGCTGCTGGATCTCCCCGGCGGTGCGGACCCAGTTTCCCGATTCGATCTTGCCGAGCAGGTCCGAATCGGCGATGAGGCTGTGCTTGATGACCTCGGCCATGCCGGACGCGAACGCCCTGGGGGGAAGGCTCTGCAGGGTAGCCACATCGGCGATCACCGTTTTCGGCTGTTTGAAGGCGCCGATCAGGTTCTTGCCCTGGGGCAGATCGACACCCGTCTTTCCGCCGATGCTGGTATCGACCATGGCCAGCAGGCTGGTCGGGCACTGCACACAGTCGACCCCCCGCATATAGGTCGCGGCGATGAAGCCGGCCAGCTCACTGATCACCGTGCCGCCGAGGGCGACGATGGTACCGCTGCGGTCGAAATCCGCGTCGATCAACTGCTCGCAGATGGACTGGGCGGTTGCCAGGGTCTTGTGCTGCCGGCCCGGCGGTGTGGTGATCACCACATCGACGGAGCCGCAGCTCTTCGCGTACAGGGGGCCGACGTTGTCGTCGGTTATGATGGCGATGGGGCCGTCAACTGCCGCCAGGTGGGAAAGGAACGGCAGGAGCCCCCCGCCGACGATAAACTCGTAGCGTTCGTAAGGAGCCGCGATGGGGAGACGGACGTCCGGCCCTCCGGCTATGACCCCCGCCAGGTCCCCGGCGAGGGTCTCCGGGGTTTTTTCTGACGTGACTAGCTGGGGAAACTGCCCGTAACCCTCCTTTCGCTGCTGCAGCAGCTCGACGATATTCTCCAGGGGGTTGGGCACCTGAAGCAGCGGGCGGACGTGGGTGTCGCCCTCGGCGCGCTCGAGGATCTCCTCCGGGGTCGCCACCAGACAGAAGACCCGGCCGGTCCTGCCCAGTGCGGCGGCATTGTCCGGGTCCAGCATGAACCGGCCGCCGGTTGAAATGACCAGGCCCCTCCGATCCGCAAGCTCCCGGGCAAGGTCCGACTCCATCTTCCGGAAGGCGGCCTCGCCCTTTTCCTTGAAAAATTCGGCGATGGTCATGCCGATCCGTGACTCGATCACCTCGTCGGTATCGATGAATTCATAGCCGAGCTGGGAAGCCAGGTTTCTGCCGACGATGGTTTTCCCGGTGGCCATGAATCCGGTCAGGATGATGTTTTGTCTGTCTTTGTCTTCCATAATGTCGACCAGCAGCTGAGGATAACAGTAAACGGCGGATGCGGCTGGAGATATTATTTCAGGTTTTTGGAAAAAGCGTAACCACCCGCACCCTCCCCATGGAGGAGGACTTCCTCGACATACACCGATCTTTTTACCTGCCGGGGTTCCCACACTGGGAACAGGAAACTAGCACTATTCGTGCGGCGGCGCAATCGGCAGCGGGGTGACCGGGACCTTCCAGCACCTCCGTCTTTGCCCTTGCTTTATGCCACAGGGACATCTAGTATATTCAGCTTCTCAGGAAAAATCAGGCAACGATCCTAGTCCTGAAGCATCATCAAAACTATCTCCATCGAGAGAACGGCCCTTCGGGAAGCGACCGAACCGGGTAAGGGATTCTGCAACCGTTCCACACCTGAAAGGTATTCTCCAGCCAGAGGAGAGGAGAGGTAATCGGTATGAAAAAGATCGAGAGGCTCCTGGTGGCCAACCGGGGCGTTTCAGCGGTCAGGGTCATGCACACCTGCCGGGACCGGAAGCTGCCCACCACGGCCGTCTACAGCACACCGGACAGGCTGGGTCACCACGTGGTCATGGCCGACAAATCGGTCCACATCGGCGAGGCTCCTCCCGTCGAATCCTACCTGAACATGGAGAACGTGCTGCGAGCGGCCCGGGAGACCGGGTCCGATGCCATCCATCCCGGCTGGGGATTCCTGGCCGAGAACGGAGATTTCGCCCAGATGGTCCTGGATGCCGGCCTCACCTGGGTGGGCCCCTCCCCCGAGGTGATCCGCAGCATGGGCGACAAGGCCCACGCCAGGCAGGTGGCCGAGCAGGCCGGCGTGCCCACCATCCCGGGCAGGGAGAACGTCACCGCCTCGGCGGAGGCTCTGGCCTGGATGGCCGAATCGGGGGTCGACTACCCCATCATGATCAAGGCCGCCTCCGGGGGCGGGGGCCGGGGGCTCGTCCGGGTTGACCGGGCCGAGGACCTCGACCAGGCCCTGTCCCAGGCCAGCTCCGAAGCCGAGAAGGCCTTCGGGAGCGGCAGCCTCATCCTGGAGAAGTTCATCCAGAACGCCAGGCACATCGAGGTCCAGATCCTCGGCGACCAGCATGGGAACATCGTGCACCTCTACGAGAGGGAGTGCACCATCCAGAGGCGCAACCAGAAGGTCGTCGAGGAAGCGCCCTCCCCGTCCCTGGACGAGGACCTCCGGGAGGAGATCTGCGCCAAGGCGGTGTCGCTGATGAAAGAGATCGACTACACCTCGGCGGGGACCGTGGAGTTCATCTTCGACCAGAGCGCCGGAAAATACTACTTCCTGGAGGTCAACACCCGCCTTCAGGTGGAGCACGGCATCACCGAGCTGACCACCGGGTACGATCTGGTGAGCCTCATGCTCGACGTGGCCGAGGGCAGACCCCTGGGCTTCACCCAGGACGACGTCAAACCCAACCGGTGGGCCATCGAGGTGCGGCTCAACGCCGAGGATCCGGAGACCTTCGGCCCGTCCTTCGGCACCATCACCCGGCTGCGGACCCCGGACGGACCGAATCTGAGGATCGCCACCGGTGTGTACCACGGGGCTTCGGTCCCCCCCTACTACGACTCCCTGCTCATGCTCATCATGAGCGCGGGCCACAACCGTGAGGATGCCATGAACGTCATGGACCGGGCCCTCGGGCGCAGCCTGCGGGTGGAGGGGGTAAAGACCCTCAAACCCATGCTCATGAGCATCATCCGCCACCCGGCCTTCCGGGCCGGCGACTTCTCCACCCGGTTCATCGACGACAACCTCCAGGACCTCGTCCAGGCCTTCCGTGAGCCGAGCACCGAGGACGAGCTGCTCAAGGTCGCCAAGTACCTGGCGGAGGTATCAGCCCTGGGACCGCGGTCCTGGGTGTGAGGAAACACGATGAGTGATCAGATGGTTTTCAAACCCGGCATGTCCCCCTCCGAGATCGTCAACACCGTCCGCTCCCTGCCCGGGGTGGCCCTCACCTCCACCGGCATGAGGGACGCCGGGCAGTCGGACTACAAGAACCGGCTGAGGATCCACGATCAGGCCACCCTGGCTCCCCACTACGAACGGATGAACCTGTTCTCGGCCGAGGTCCACGGGGGGGCCCGCTGGCACGTGGGGATCCTCAACCGCAGGGAGAGCCCCTTCGAGGAGACGGCCATCCTCCGCGAGAGGATGCCCGGCGTTCTCCTCCAGACCCTCATCCGGGAGACCAGCCTGTGGGGCTACCGGCCCTATCCCAGGAACGTCATCGAATACGTGGTGTCCAAGGTGGACATCGACGTCTGGCGGTGCTTCTCCTTCCTCAACGACGTCCGGAACATGCGCACCATCTGCGAGGTGGTTATGGAGAGGGGCCTGCTCTTCGAGCCCTCCGTGTCCTTCACCCAGGCGGACTGGGCCACCAACGACTACTACCTCGGGGTGGTCGACGACATGGTGGACCTGTGCAGCGGCGTGGACGAGGTCGTCCTGTGCATCAAGGACATGGCCGGGGTGGGCAGCCCGGAGAGGATCCGGGAACTGGTGGACGCCATCCTGCAGAAGTACCCGGAGGCGGTCGTCCAGTACCACCGCCACTCCACCGACGGCCTCGCCCTCCCCGCCCTGCTGGCCGCGGCCCAGGCCGGCGCCAAGCTGCTGGACGCCCAGGAGGACTCCCTGACCCGTTTCTACGGTCAGGCCCCCATCCTGTCCCTCCACGCCTACCTCGAGGAGGCGGGAATACCGGTGCTCCTGAACCGTCCGGAAGCGGAGGCCGCCGTCCAGAAGGCCCGGGACTGGGTGCGCCAGTACGGATGGGCCGAGTCGCCCTTCAAGGGGTTCGACCACAACGTGGTCCAGCACCGGATGCCCGGCGGCGCCTTTCCCAGCTCTTTCGAACAGGCCGAGAGGGGCGGGTTCCTCCACCTGATGCCCCAGATCCTTCAGGTGATGTCCCTTTACAACCGCATCGTCCACTACTTCGACGTAACCCCGGGAAGCCAGATGACCTGGGTCACCTGCAGCGGCACCGTCAACCGGTACGCCAAGGAGTTCGGCATCACGGGCGTCAACCGCCTCATCGCCCTGCTGAAGAAATTCACCGAGGAGGTCGACCAGGACCTGGACCGGCTGGACCCGGAGGAGAGGGAGGAGCTCATGGAGTTCTTCGTCACCGCACCGGGGGATTTCAAGAACCTCATCCTGGGAGGATACGGAAGACTTCCCGCCGGCTGGCCGGCGGACTGGGTCTACCAGAGCGCTTTCGGCGACCAGTGGAAGGACAACCTGGCCCGGAGGACCGACGAATCGCCCCTCGACGCCCTCGAGGAGGAGGATCTCGATGCCCTGAGGGAGGACCTGGCCGCCAGGCTGGGGTGGCAGCCCACCGAGGAAGAGTTCATCCTCTTTCTCATGCACCCCAAGGACACGGTGGAGATGATCGAGTTCCGCGAGGAGTACGGGGAGGCCCCCATAGTCCTGCCCACCGAGGTGTGGCACTCCGGGCTCACCCGCCCCGGCGACAGCGTGGACTTCCTGATGAGGGACAAGCCGCACACCATCGAGAGGGTCTCGGTGGGTGACGAACACGACGGCTACATCCCGGTGGTCCTCAGGATCAACAATCAGGCCAAGGTGTTCACGGTGGAGACGCCGCGGGTGGTGAAGGCGGAGATCCGCATGGCCAAGGCCCCCAACGAGGTCGGATCGCCCATCACCGGATCGGTGTGGCGGATGGGCAACCCCAAGCGGGGGGACATCGCGGTGGGGGACATCGTCCACGAGGGTGAGGAGATCGCCAACATCGAGGCCATGAAGATGGAGAACATCATCGCCGCCCCCATGGGGGGACGGATCGCCGAGATCTGCATCGGACTGAACGAACCGGTGATCGAAAACCAGCTGCTGTTCGTTTTGGAGGAGGAAGGATAGAAAAAGTTTACAGTTTGAAGTTTTTGGTCACAAAAATAATGGAGCGGGGAACATAATCCGGGTCCTCCTTCCACTCATACTAATGTAAAAGGCCCGGCTCGAAATGAGCCGGGCTTTTTTACGTCCGAATCTTCCCCTCCCGGAGGCCGGAAAAAGAGATCCCTGCCGAAGGTAAACGCCCCGAGGCCCTTTCATTGATCCAGTCCAACAAGCTTGATTTAAAGGATATTTTCTTTTCCGACCACCCTCCCTGCCCACCCCAAAATAAAAATAAAAAACGGTTATTTTATTATTGACTATTTGGTCATTTATGACTATTTAGTCAAAAAAATCACGGACGAGAGGAAACGTTATGGTAGTTGTCGACAGGGAGCCCGGAAAACAGATCACCCGCCAGAACAGGAAGCTTCGGGCTACCCGCCGACGGCTCCTGAAAGCGGCCAGGGAGCTTTTCGCCGAGAAGGGGATGGATCTGACCACCATCGACGACATCACCCAGCGGGCGGATGTCGGCAAGGGCACCTTCTACTACCACTTCGCGGACAAAAACGAGATCGTCGCCCAGCAGATCAGGCAGGTTCTGGGAGAGCTTGTATCGCTCATGGAGGAACGATGCCGTGGAGCCCACTACCTGACCTCCCTTCTGGAATCGATCATCCAGGCCCACATCGATTTCTTCAGTTCCCGGTGGGAGGATTTCGTCCTCTACTACCAGGGGCGCGCCGACCTGAAGCTCCAAGAGGGGTATTCCGGTCTGGAACCGCCCTTTATCGAGTATCTGGAGTCCATCGAGGCGCTGGTGGACTCCGTGGTCAGGCAGCGCCTCGACAAGCCCCTTCTGCGGCGCATCGGCTGCGCCGTGGCGGGTTTCCTTTCCGGCTATTACTCGTTCGCCGTCATCGCCTCTGAGGACGATGACGTGGACTCCAATCTACAGTCCCTGAGGGGGGCCCTGGTGAACAGCATGACGCGGTTCATCGGCGACGCTCTCCGTCAGGATGAGAACCAGCGGTGACCGGCCCCAACGCCTGTTCAGCGGCAAGGCCGCAGGCCACCGGCGGAGATGACAGGAGGAAAAAAGAGATCATGGGAATTCAGCCCGTAACCATGAGCGTGCCGGAGCGCGCCGCCGCTGACAACGTGTGGGGAATTGCTACGGCCATCGACATCTACGACTGCAGTCCGGAAACCATCCGGGACCCGGACGCCATCCGTCGATTCGTGGTCGAACTGTGCGATCTCATCGAGATGAAACGTTTCGGTGAGACACAGGTGATCCATTTCGGGGAAGACGAGAAGGTCGCCGGCTACTCCATGGTCCAGCTCATCGAGACCTCCCTGATCTCGGCGCACTTCGCCAACCTTACGAACACGACGTATCTTGATGTCTTCAGCTGCAAACCCTACGACCCTGAAGTCGTGGCCCAGTTCGCCCGCCTTTATTTCGGCGGATCGAGGGTGGAGACCAACGTCACCTTCCGGAGATAGAAATGAACGGTATACGCGTCGTCCGGGAACTTGAGGAGGCCAGATACCTCTGGGAGACCATTATCCCCAGCGAGATGGTCACCGATCTGTGGGAGGTGCGCGCCTCCTTTCACCGGCACTTCGCAAGGCCCCTTCATTTCCTGGTCGAGGAGACCGGAGGCCGCCCGTCCGGGCTGCTTCCCCTCTGCTGGGTGGAGGAGCAGGGATGCTACTCCTTCTTTCCCGGTGAGACATACAAGGGCAGGACCTGGCTGGAGCAGAACATCCTGACTGCCACGGACCTTGAACGTCTGCTGGCTGCTGTCCCGGGCCCCTTCCACATACGCTATCTGTCACCCCGTTCCACCATCCTACCGGGGAGCAGGACGGTGGACGAGGTGGGCTATCTGTTCCGCCCCCCCCTCTTCGATTACGAGTTCAGCCGATACATGAAGCGGTTTTCCGGCAAGTCGGCCAAGAGGATCCGGCACGAGGTGGAGGCCATTGAGGCCAGGGGCATCGCGTGGCGTTACGACCGGATCGAGGATTTCGATTCCATGGTGGCCATGAACGTCTCCCGCTTCGGCAGCGACTCGTACTTCAGTGATCCCCGCTTTCGAAGAGGTTTCAGGGGCATGGTCCTTTTCTTTGCCCGGCAAGGCTGGCTCAGAGTGACGACGGCCCTGGTTGCGGGGGATATTGCCGCCGTGGACGTGGGGGTTCTTTACCGCGGTGTCTACTCCCTCATGGCGGGGGGCACCAACCCTCGCTTTCCGGGCATCGCCAAGCTCATCAATCTGCATCACATGCATCGCGCCTGCGAGGAGAGGTTTCACGAGGTGGATTTCCTGTGCGGCGATTTCAACTGGAAGAAGATGTTTCACCTTCAGGAGCGCCCCCTGTACCTTCTGGCCGACACCGGCACTCAGGCGGCCTGAAAAGGAGATTCCCATGAGCATTAAACGGGCCCTGGTGACCGGCACAACCCCGGATTACGTGGACATCATAAGAAAGAGATATCCGGGGCGCGCCGTCTTCCTCACCGATGAAAGATTGCGGCAGGCGGCTGCGGAGGAGCGGCCGGGCCCCGAGGAGGAGATCACTGTAGACCTGCGCCACACCAGGGTGGCGGCCAAGGCCGTGGACAGTCACCTTGCCCGCTACGGCATCGAACTGAGCGGTATCGCCTGTTACGACGACGAATCCCTGATCCTCGCCTCCGATCTTGCCAATATCTGGAACCTCCCCTTTCATTCGCCGGAGTCGATCAGGACGAGCCGGAGCAAGTTTCACTCCAAACGGGCGTGGCTCCGGTCAGAGGTTTCCTGTCCGAGGACCCTGACTGTGAGAGACAGGGACGGGCTCGAGGGGGCCATGGACAAGCTGGGTCTGCCCCTGGTGCTCAAGCCGCTAACCGGGTCCGGCAGTGAACTGGTCTTCTGGTGCCAGAAACGTGAGGACGCCAGGAAGGCATTTCGGATCATCACCAGAATATTGGCCGATCATCCGGATGATCGGATGTATCAGAACCTATCCTCTCCGGGCCAGGGTTTGGACCCGAAGCAGGATGTTGTCGTGGAAGAGGGATTTACCGGTCCCGAATTCAGCTGCGATTTCATCCTTTCGGGCCGCCGCGCGCAGCTCGTCCGGCTGTCCGGCAAGGTCCTGGCCCCTGAGATCGGGACGGGAACGGCTCTGATCTATTACGTTGCTGACATCGAGGAAACGGGCATCGGCCAGAGGGAATTGGAGATCCACCTCCGTAACGCTGCCAGAGCCCTGGGATTCGACAGGGGCATTTTCATGGCCGACTTCATCGTTCATCGAGGACGCCCCTATTTCCTGGAGGTCTCGGCGCGGCCGGCGGGCGACTGTCTCCCCTGGCTGGTCAGGTCCAGCAGCGGCATCGACACCCTGGGACTGGCCCTGGATCTGGCCGAGGACCGGCCGACTTCGCTGCAACCCCTCGAATCCCATTATTCCCTGGCCGCGTTCCGCCTGTTCGCCCGCCGGGAGGGTCTTCTGAGAAGCCTGGCCAACGGACGTCTCCAGGCGGACCCGAGAGTGCTCGAGGTCGTGCTCTACAGGCAGCCGGGCCACGTGGTGTCTCTTCCCCCCCATGATTACTTCTCGCGCATTCTTGGCCACATCGTCTTCCGGCCCCGGGACCGAAACCGGCTCGCCGAGGAAGGTTCTGGCCTGGAGGCCCTGGCGGAGGTGGAGATCGCCTCATGACCGGTGTGCCGCAAGAACATCCCGCGGGCGCTCTTTTCTCCGCAGCGCCCTTGAACCAGGGACCCCGGAGCCAGGTCAGGGACCTCGTCAGAGGGTTCCTCCACCGGGCCCGGGAAATGGAGGGACTGGCCCGCAAAAAGGGAACACCCGTCTATCTCTTCGAAGCGCCCGTCCTGAGGGACAGGGCCCGTTCCTTCCTCGCCGCTTTCAATGAGCGGCTCCCGGCCTTTGAGGCGTTCTTCGCCGTTAAGTGCAGCAACCATCCCCTGGTGGCGGCCGAGGCTGTCCGTTCAGGGCTCGGCCTGGAGGTGTCCAGCGGCATCGAACTGAAGATGGCCCTCGAGACCGGCTGCCGCCGGATCCTCTTCTCCGGCCCCGGCAAGATAGCCCGGGAACTCGATCTGGCAGCGGAACACCATGACCGGGTTACTGTCCTCATGGACAGTTTCGCCGAACTGGATGGTCTCCAGGAGGCTGCCCGCAGGATTGGTGTGACGGCTACCGCCGGGGTAAGGCTCACCACCCAGGAAGAGGGTCTGTGGCGCAAGTTCGGTATCCCCCTGTCCCGGTTGAGATCTTTTTTGGACCGGTCAGCCGCCTGCCCCAACATCATTTTTAAAGGCCTCCAGTTCCACACCAGCTGGAACCTCACCCCGGAAGCCCAGGTCGGCTTCATCCACCGCCTTGGGGGTGCTCTGCGGGATCTCGACCCAACGCAACTGGAGTCCCTATGCTTCCTGGACATCGGCGGAGGCTACTGGCCCTCTGACGGAGAGTGGCTGTTGACAGAGGAAAGACCTTCACCGGAAGATGCTATCAGTCTAAGGGGGCACCGGAGCCTGGAGGCGGCGCCCATCGACGATTTCGCCCGGGAGATCTCCCGGGCACTCCACGAGCAGGTGTTCCCCCTCGCCTCCCCTGTCGTTTACGCCGAGCCGGGGCGGTGGATCGTCAACGACGCCATGCACATCCTGATCCGTGTGGCGGACCGGAAGGCCGACGACCTGGTCATCGCCGACGCCGGGACCAACATCGTGGGGTGGGAACGCTACGAGACCGACTACGTGCCGGTCATCAACCTCAGCCGGCCCTCCCTGGAGGAGCGTCCCTGCCTCATCGCCGGCTCTCTGTGCACACCGCACGACGTCTGGGGGTGGTCCTACTTCGGGGACGGAATCGAACCGGGCGACGTCCTCCTCCTTCCCCGGCAGGGCGCCTACACGTGGAGCCTGCGCCAGCATTTCATCAAGCCCGCCGCCGAAGTGGTCCAGCTGACATCCTAATAACCTGCCTTCTGCCTCTACCCTCCCCGTATTGTTCCAAACAGACTGGTCACAGCCGGCTGGCTGCTTCCGGTCCTGCGCCTGACTCCGGCCCGCTTGAAAATCCTCACCTCCGAAGATGCATCGGTATATTAGCAAATTCTGATATTTTTCCCTTGCTTTTAACGGAATTTTCATATTATATTAAATTTATAATACTTAAATCTAAGGTGATATGCGCTTTGACCATCAAACGGGAGGGACGCAATGTCAACGAACTTCAAGCAATCGACCCTTAACAACACCGGAACTGTGGACCTGTGGTGCGAGCAGTGCGGGCACAAGATCGATGGGGATCCCTACGACACCAGCTTTTCGGGCTGGTGCTGCGTTTTCGAGCCGGTCCACTTCTGCTCAAAGGAGTGCTGGGAACGGGATGACAACATGTACGATTCCGAGAAGTGGCCCGACCCTCCCAAGGCGCCTGAGAACTGGTAGCTAATTCTTGGGGTCGTAGCTTGTATTTTAACATTTCCCTTTCCAGTCTTTAATAATCCTCGAGATCGATGCTGGATGCAGCCTGAGTTTATCGCCTATCTCACTTTGGGTATACAGATGTGACTCAAAAGCCTCTGTGATTTTTCTGTTCCTTCTGGATTTGCACTTGAGGATGGATTTCGGGAACAGGTCTTCCAATGACGGTCTTCCTGCACCTCGTTGAACACGGGGGACTGCAACTGAATCGGACCGCACAAGGAACTGCTCTCGAACGGTTTGCGCAAAACCCTCTTCACCCAGAAAAATACCCCCTTCGAGCTGCTCCCAGGGCGGTGAACGATCGTATCCCTGCCTGACAAAATCAGCGTACAATCTCGCTGCGTTCCTTTTTCCTTTTGCAAACTGGCCAAGAATCCAGTCAACGGTCAAAAAGGACTCGGGTCTTATGATCCCAACCGTGGCACGATAGCTGCTCCAAAACCACTCTTCAGGATTCTCCACAAGCTTCGCCCTAACCGGATTCAATACGACATACCGGCACAACTCCAAAAGATAGCTGTGTTTTTCGACAACGATGGAATGATAACGGCCCTGAAGAACATGACCAATTCTTTGATGCCTCTTGTTAAATGACAGGGCATAACGGCTATTGAGTCTTTTCATCCCAGGAGCCAAATTCGGTTCTGGTGTTTCAATAAGAAGGTGAAAGTGGTTGGTCATCAGACAGTAGGCATGGCAGGACCATCCATACCGCTTGATGGTGCTGTCCAGGAATTTCAGAAACCGAAGCCTGTCCTTTTCATCAAGATAGATATCCTGTCTGGAATTTCCCCTGGACGAAATGTGGTAAACTGCTCCTGGATATTGAACCCTGAGTGATCTAGCCATAATTCCAGGTCTCCGACCTTTGGGTTGTCGAAGAATTGCTGCAAAGATATTGCCAAAGAGAAGATAAAAGGACTAATTAAAATACAGATGTTAAAATACAAGCTACGACCCCAGGAACTGAAGAACCATGCCCATTGATCTGGCCGAATACAACACCATCATTACCTTTCTCGGATGCCTGTGTGCCACCGTCCAGATGTCCACCGGGTTTTACACGGGGTACATCCTCGCCAAACCCGCCCTGCTGACCACCGACAGGGTCCTGAACCGGGCTCACCGGGCCTTCGGCGGTTTCGCCACCACCCTTTATCTGCTTGGGCTCTTTAACGGCGTTAACTCCCTGGTGTCGGCCATCCGGATCAACGACCCTCCCCTGGAGCTGAACAGCCTGTCCTTCAACATCCACACCTGGATCTCGATACCCCTGGTGGCGATCTTCGCCTGGAAGACATATCTCTCCTACTTCGACAAGGCGGGGCTCTACCGTAAGAGGAGGTGGCTGGGTCCAGCCATGTTCGGAGTGTGGGCCTTCACCTGGGTGACGGCCGCCATCTCCTATTACGTGCGCACCCTCCCCGGCAACCCCCAGCACGCGCCGCCATCTTTCCTCCTGCCCGTGAACCTTATGGTGGTGCAGATCGCCCTCCCCTTCCTCCTCGGGACCCTCATCGCCTGGCCGATCCTGAGGGCTTATCGGAAAGGATCAACCGGGGGTGAGAAACCTTAAACCTCAGCCGTTCTTATCTCTGCTTCAAGGGATTGCCTTGATCCAGCAGCGGCCCGGCTGGACCCCGGCACCGCTCCGAAGTCGAGATTATCCTCCTCACCGGATACTCGCCGCCCTCAGGACCTTCAACCAGCCGTCCCTCATCCCGGGGGGGACCTCTCCGGCCCGGTGGGTGAAGGTCATGACATACGCCTTCTTTTTGCCGTAGAGGATCCTGGTGATCTGATCCTGATCCGGCTGCGGAGCGCAGTCGAATGTGACCATCTCGAAGATCAGGCTGGTCTTGTCCTGTTCGAGGATCTCGGACCGTGTATCGGGGCATGATTTGAGCCTGATATTGAGAAGACCGGCCTGGGCCTCCTCAACCTTTTTAGGGTAATCCTTCCGGGACACCTCCAGGATCTCGAACCGGCTCTGCCAGTTCCCATCCGTCTGACCAGCGGGAAGAAAGGTCATCAGGTATGTGCGGCCGACGGTCTCATCCCTCAGGAACGTCCAGGACGGATCGATGGCGAAACTCAGGCCTTCTTTGGCATGGGCCCCACCGACCAGCAAAAGGAACAACAGCACCAACGACAACAGTAAACTCCCCCACCGATAGGATCCTCGTTTTTCAGATTCCATGCGCCCATCTCCTTTTTTAATCCTCTGGAAACACGCGATCGGCTGCCTCAGTGCCGCCATTGGTGAAGTATAGCGCTGCCTGCCGGCTTTGAGGGGTCCCATAAAAAATTATTGTTCCGGGGTGGGATCAATTATGATCTTCGTCTCCGCCCTTCGAATTCCGGCACGTCAGTTCAGGCGAGAGCCCGGTGTCCTCCGCCGCCCTCTGTCCGTTGAGAACTGCCGGACAGGGGAAATGAGAGAGGAGCTACCGGAAACAGGACCCCTGTGGTCAAACGACTGAAAATGAAGGATGTATGCTAAAATGTTACTTGTGCACCGGCCGTCAGGGTGAAGGGGAGAAGGGCTCCCTGGGACTTATAAGCGGAGGAATAATGGAAAGCGCCACCGTCCAGGATTTTGGGGAATTTATCAAGGGGCCGCTAGGTGAAAAACTTTCACCCGAGCTGCTGGAAAGAGTGAGCCGGCTGTGGGCCGATCACCAGGACCTGCTCAGGTCCGCCGGACTGCGCCGTCAGATAGACCTCTACCTCTGCCGGTCACAGGACCCGGAACACGTTGCCGCCCTCATGCTTACCGTCATCACCGCCGGGGAACTCTTCGGATACAACCGGGCCATCCTACTCCTCAGGGGCCTCGACGGACACCTCCGGGAAGCATTCGGCATTGGTCCAGTGGACCGCGAGGAGGCGTTGTCCAGGTGGCGTCACATTCAGGAGGAGAAACTGGGTTTCGAGGACCTGGTCAGGAGAGCCCTGGATGACTTTCTCCAGGAAAACCAGCGGCTCGCTCCCATCCTCGACCGGTTTGGGTTCACCTTCGGCACAGAGGACCCTCTGACTGCGGGCCTCTCGGGACCCGAACCGGCGGTGGTGTCCAGGGCATCGCTAGGTGGCGAGGGAGAATGGCTTTTCGACCTCCTTTCAACCGACCTCCTGGGGTTCCTTCCCCTGTGGGGCCAGCGGGGCCATTTCGGGACGATCATCGTGGACAACTTCGTCACCCGAAAGGGAATCACCGGAGGGGACCTCCTTGATCTGAGCGCTTTCATCCAGCCATTTGCCAGCTTCCTGGAACGGTCCATTATCATCGAGCAGTACGAAACAAAGGTACAAGAGCTTACCGCGGCCCACGAAAAGATCGAGGCCCAACGGGAGACCATCCTCAACATGGAAAAGAGGATGCTCATGAACCGGTACTCTGCCGTCCTCGCCCACAACGTGAAGAACCCCATTATCTCAATGATGGGAAACCTTAAACTCCTGAAGGAGCATCGTCACGACCCTTCAGCATGTGTTGAGTTCACCGAGGCCATCGCCAGCGACCTTGCCGCCCTCGAGGACTTCGCCGAGGATTTCATATCGCAGGTGGAGGAAAGTTACCCCTCCCGCCACTTCTGGGACCTTAATCACCTCGTCAGGGAAACCCTCAGGCTGTTCCGTGAGACGTGTCCCATGGAGAGCACTGCGGTCCGTCTTACGGAGGGCGAACTCCCCCTTGTGTTCCTTGACTACGATCTCACCCGATCGATCCTCCTGAGGCTCCTCGGCATCATCCTCGCAGAACGGCCGCGGGGGATGCAGGTGGAGGTAACCACCGCCCTCGGTGACGGGCTGGTCCAGGTCCTTATCGGGGGGGGCGATGCCATCACGCCCGCTGACGCCTTTCCAGGCCAGTGGGACAGGATCGTCGGTCGTCTGGCCGCGGAAGGCATCACCCTCAGGCACGAAGAGGGACGAATGGTGGTGCAATTTCCGCTTAACAAAGCGGAAGGGAGGGAATATGCACAGGATTATCGTGGTAGATGACGACGAAGGTATCCGGAACCTCTACAGAATAGAGCTCGAAGACCTGGGCTACAAGGTGGACATGGCTTCGAACATCACCGAGACAATGGGCCTTCTCCGGGAGGGAGACTACCACCTCATGATCCTCGACATCAGGCTTGAGGGGGAAAGCGGCCTCGAACTCCTCCAGGGCATGACGACCGAGAACATCGATATCCCGGTGATCATCTCCTCGGTCTACAGCTGCTACAAGATGGATTTCTCGTCCTGGCTGGCCGATGGTTATGTGATCAAATCCTCGGACCTGACTGAGCTGACATCGGAGGTGGAAAGGGTGATCGACAAACACTACTCGAGTCACGGGCGACCGGAATCATGATGGCCGCGGTTCTGGCCGGCGGTTTCGGGACAAGGATCCAACCCCTAACGGCAACGATACCAAAACCAATGCTCCCTGTGGTCAACCGGCCCATGATTGAGTATGTTCTGGACAGCCTGGACAGGATCGGGGTGCAGGAGACCTCCCTTCTCCTCTACTACATGCCCGAGAAGATCCGCGACTACTTCAACCAGATCTGGGAAGGATCCTCCGCGTTGAGGTACATCGTACCTGACGCCGATTACGGCACGGCCGGATCGGTGAAATTCGCCTTCGACAGGGTCGGGGAAACCTTCTTCGTGGTAAGCGGCGACCTGGTCACAGATATCGATCTCGAGGAGGTGCTGGATTTCCACCGGCGGAGCGGGGCCATGGTCACCCTGACGCTGACACCCGTAGCGAACCCCCTTCAGTTCGGCGTGGTCATCGCCGGAGAGGATGGGCGGATCAGGAACTTCCTCGAGAAACCCGGCTGGGGCGAGGTGGTCAGCGACACCATCAACACCGGGATCTACGTCCTGGAACCGGAGGTCCTGGACCACATCCCCGAGGGGGTCAGCTTCGATTTTTCCAGGGACCTGTTCCCCAGACTCATGGCTCTCAAAAAGCCCCTTTTCGGTCACGTTTCCAGAGGATACTGGAGGGACGTCGGAAACCCCGAGTCCTACCGCAATGTCCACCGGGACATCTTCGCCGGCAGGACCCATGTCCCCTTTCCCGGAAAGCGGCTGGAGACGGAAAGCGGGACCGCGTGGATCGGTGAGGGTTCGACGCTGTCGAGGAGGGCCCGCATCAAGGGGACCCTCGTCCTTGGCGCCGGGGTCAGCCTGCCGGCAGGTGTCTACTCGAATTCGGTCATTGGTGACGGCAGCGAGATCGGCACCGGTTCACACATCGAATCCTGCGTGATCTGGAGCAACGTCTCAGTGGGCCGTAACTGCCGCCTGACCAACACCGTACTGTGCGACAACGTCCGGATGGGAGACGGGGCCTCCATCCCCGAGGGGGCCATCATCGCCTCGGACACGGTCATCGAGGAAGCCGTTTCCATCGTGCGTGACGTCATGCTGTGGCCGGGCAAACTGGTGGAGGCAGGTTCCGTGCTCTCATCCAACCTCATCTGGGGTGACCGGTGGCGGGCGAGCCTCTTCGAGGGCAACACCATATCGGGACACACCAATCAGGAGATGAACTCGGGTTTCACCGCCAAGCTGGGAGAGGCCTTCGGCTCTTTGTTCCGGTCCGGCGACAGCATCCTGGTGAGCCGCGACGGCCACAAGTCCTCCCGCATGCTCAAACGGTCGTTCCTCGGCGGGGTTCTCTCCACGGGGGTCTCCGTGAGGGACCTCAGGCACATGCCGCTTCCGGTGACCCGTTACAAGCTGACCTCCTTCGGTGAGGTCGCCGGCGTCCATTTTCGGCAGAAACCGGGTGACGAGACCTCCACCGAGATCCTTTTCTTCAACTCCGAAGGGTACGAGATCGGGGAGGAGTCGGCCAAGGACATCGAGAGGATCTTTTTCCGGGAAAATTTCCGCCGCAGCCATCACAACGAGGTGGGAACCATCACGGAGATGCCCCTCGCGCTGGATTATTACCGCGAGCACTTTTTAAAATCCCTGGACGCCGAACTTGTCAGGAAGAGAAAATTCAAGGTCGTCCTGGACCTCGCCAACGGCGCTTCCGCCGTTATCCTGCCCGACCTCATGAACCACCTGGGATGTGAGACGGTGATCATCAACGCGCACAGCGACGAAACCAAGCTCGCCGCATCCCCCACCCTGGTCCACGGCAGCTTGAAACAGGTGGGAAAGATCGTCCGGTCCCTGAAAGCCGACATGGGATTCTACGTGGCGCCCTCCGGTGAGCGGATGTTCGTGGTGGACGACAGGGGACGCGTGTGGGAGGATCATCAAACGATACTGTTCCTGATGACCCTGGAAGCCTCCCGGAAGAAAGGCCGCAGGCGGGTGTTCCTTCCGGTCATGGCTCCCCTCACGACAGCCGCCTCCATTCAAGGCCTCACGGTGGATACAGGGCGGCTGTCCCGCCTGTCCCAGAAGGAGTACTCCCGGTATGATCTTATCGCTGACCTCAACGGGCGCTATGCCTTTACCCGTTTCGGACCACATGCGGACGGGATGTTCTCCATCGCCGCCACGCTGGAGACCCTTGCTGAAAGCGGGGGCCGCATGTCGGCGGCCTTCGACTCCCTGCCTGCCTACGGCTTCAGCCGGTCGGACCTGGTCTGCCCGCCTGACCAGAAGGGGCTGGTCATGAGGAACTTCCGGCAGGCCGTGGAGGGTGGTGACGTTTCCTACGATGACGGCATCAAGGTGCACCTTCCGGAGGGCTGGGCCATGCTCCTGCCGGACGCCTTCGGACCCCGGGTAACCCTCTTCGTCGAGTCCACCGACGCCGCGGCGGCCAGAAAGCTGATGTCCTTCTGGAAGCGGCGTGTCAGACGCTGGACCCTCCAGAGGTAAAGGGGATGGCCGGCAGAGTTCGAATCGCCATACTCTGGCACATGCACCAGCCGATCTACCGCAACTTCTTTGACGGTACGACGGTCATGCCCCTGGCGTTTCTCCACGCCACCAAGGACTACTACGAGATGCTCAGGTTTCTCGAGGGCCATGACCGGATCAGGGTCACCTTCAACCTGGTCCCCTCCCTCCTGGATCAGCTGGAATGCTACGCTGACGGCACGGCGGAGGACGTGTTTCTCGACACCCTCAAAAAACCGGTAACGGAGCTGGACGAGGACGAGAAAGCCCATCTCATGGCCTACCTGTTCATCGGCGACGTGCGTCACATGATCGTACCGCTGTCGAGGTACTACGAGCTTTTTGACAAGAAGGAGCGGTCGCCCCCGTTCACCCCGACGGGTGAACTGTTTTCCGACGAGGAGCTGCTCGACCTGGAGGTGCTGTTCCTCCTGGCGTGGACCGGCACCACCATACGGGAGGAAGAGCCCTTCGTCAGATCCCTGCTGGACAGGGGAAGTCACTTCACACAGGAGGAAAAACAGGAACTCCTGGCCCTCCTGATGAAGAGAACCGCCGGCATTCTCGAGGCCTACCGGAAGGCTCAGGACCAGGGACGGATCGAGATCACCACGACCCCGTACTATCATCCGATCCTGCCTCTCCTTATCGATTTCGAGTCGGCGCGGGCAGCGGACAGGAACATCCCCATTCCCGTGACCTGCTCCTCCATGGCTGAAGAGGCCGGCCTCCAGGTGGACAGGGCCCTGACCCGTTACAAGAAGGTCTTCGGGAGGCCGTGTACCGGCATGTGGCCCGCCGAGGGCGCAGTTTCGGCGGAGACGCTGGCGATGCTGGCCGCCAGGGGTGTTCGGTACGCCGCCTCCGACGAGAGCGTCCTTGCCCGGTCCCTGGCCGCCTCCGGCCGCGACCTGGCTGACAACCCCGAGGCCCTTTATCGGCCTTACCGGATCGGTGGGCCGGACTCGGAGATCGCCGTTTTCTTCCGGGACCAGGAACTGTCCGATCTCGTCGGTTTCACCTATCAGCGGATGGAGGCCTCCTCGGCCGTGGACGATTTCATATCCAGGCTCCATGCCATCAGGGACTCACTGGATCACGACGACGGTGTGATCCCGATCATCCTGGACGGCGAGAATGCCTGGGAGCACTATCCGGATAACGGCCGCGATTTCCTGACCGGCCTTTACGCCGCCCTGTCCGACGACCCGACACTTGATGTGGTGACCCTGTCGCAGGCCCTGGAGGGTACCGATACGGAGCCCCTCGACTCCGTGGTGGCCGGTTCGTGGATCGGCGGACGGCTGGCAACCTGGGTGGGCCATTCGGAGAAGAACCGGGCCTGGGAGCTCGTCTGCCGGGCCCGCAACGACCTGTTCACCCGAAGGGAGACCATCCCGAAGTGGCGCTGGGAAAGGAGCCTGGATCAACTCATGGCCGCCCAGGGGAGCGACTGGTTCTGGTGGTTCGGCGACGACCACTTCACCACCCTGGCCGACCGGTTCGACGAACTGTTCCGTCTGCACCTCATCAACGTCTACCGGTTCGCCGACCTGCCCGTGCCGCTGGAGCTCAGGGAACCTGTCAAAAAACCTTTCGCCAGGGGGTATCTGGCGGACCCCACCGGCACTGTCGAGGCGACCATCGACGGTCAGGTTACCGATTACTTCGAATGGCTGAGCGCCGGCCGTTTCGGCCTCGACTTCGAACAGGGTTCAATGCACCGCTCCACCTCCATTCTCAACCTGCTCCATTTCGGCTTCGGACAGGACACGCTCTTTCTCCGCCTGGACAGCGATGGTAACATGTCTGAAATACTGGCCGGCAAGAGGCTGGTGGTGGAGGTCCTGTCCGGGCACAGGAGAGAGATCACCCTGGAAGTGGGGCCGAACCAGTCAGTGAAATTCGACCCCGACTCTGATGCAGGGGGTGTCCGGGCGGCCGTGGGAAGGGTTGTGGAGATCTCCATTCCCCTGAGTTTCATCGGCGCTTCGGGGGGCGAGGAGATCCTGATGTCCTTCAATCTGTGGCGCAACGGGACACCCATAGAGAGGGCTCCCCTGTTTTCTCTGGTCAAGGTCATCGTTCCGGAGGATTATGACCTCGACTATTGGATCATCTAGGAACCTGCCGGAAGGCCTGGAACAACCATTGGAGGCTTCATGTCAGAACTTCGTTACGACCCCCTGAAACAGACATGGGTGATCATTGCCAGCGAGAGGGCCATCCGCCCCATCCACTACCAGCGCTGGGAAGACCCGGCCATGGCAGCCGGCGCCCGGGCCTGCCCTTTCTGTCCCGGCAAGGAGGACCGGACGCCGCCGGAGATCTTCGCCATCAGGGAGTCCGGGACCGCCCCCAATAAACCCGGGTGGTCGGTGCGGGTGATCCCCAACAAGTTCCCGGCCCTGGCCATCGAGAGCCCCCAGGAGAGACGCGGCAGGGGGATCTACGACGAGGTCTCCGGGTTCGGGGCCCACGAGGTCATCGTCGAGACGCCTGACGATTCCCTGCAGATGGCCGATTTCGACCTCAAACAACTCCGGGACGTGTTCTTCGTCTACCGGGAACGCCTCAAGGACCTCATGCGGGACGACCGGCTTCGCTACATCCTGCTCTTCAAGAATTACGGGGTTGAGGCGGGGGCATCGGTGTGCCATTCCCACTCCCAGATAATCGGCATGCCGGTCACCCCGAACATGGTGGCCACCGAGCTGGCCAGCTGCAGGGACTACTACTCCCGGAAGGAGCGATGCCTCATGTGCGACATCATCTCCCAGGAGGTGATGGAGGGAGGGAGGGTCGTCATCAACGAGGAGAAGTTCATCGTGTTCGCGCCCTTCGCCTCGAGCTTCCCGTTCCAGCTCAACGTGGTGCCCAAAGCCCACAACCACGACTTCAGCACCATGGACGAAGAGACTCTCCAGCACCTGGCCGTGGTGGTCAAGGACGTGCTCCAGAGGCTCAAGAAGGTCCTCAACGATCCGCCCTACAACTGCATCCTCCACACATCACCCCCCCAGATCAAGCGGCCCGAAAAACCGGACTACTGGGGCAGCATCAAGATGGACTATCACTGGTATCTGGAGCTGATCCCGCGCATGACCATGCTGGCGGGCTTCGAGTGGGGCACAGGCTTTCACATCAACCCCACATCACCGGAGGACGCGGCGACCTTCCTGAGGGACATGGTCACGTGAGGAAGATTCCCGGCAGGGGGGATGCACTGGAACTGGTGATGATCTCCGCCGAGGCCGCCCCCTATGCCAAGGAGGGAGGTCTGGGAGACGTGGTGGGCACCCTCCCCCTGCGCCTGGCCGATTCCGGAAGCCGGGTAAGGGTTTACCTTCCCCTTTACCGTGACGTGCTGCGCATGGGTCACCGACCTGTCCCCACCGGCCGCGAGGTGACCCTGCACCACGCCGGCGTGACCCGGCGAGCGGCGGTGATGCGCCTGCCGGTCGGCGGTGCCGATTTCCTGTTCATCCGCGAGGACGCCCTTTTCGACCGGGACGGGATCTACGGCCCCCCGGGCGGCGAATATCCTGACAGCGCGCAGCGGTTCAGTTTCCTCGTCCGGGCCGCCCTGGCGGATATCGCCGACCAGGGCATCTCTCCGGACGTGATCCACTGCCACGACTGGCACACGGCCCTGACTCCCGTCTATCTCCAATACGGAGGCGCCCCGGCCGGTCTGGTGGGGGCGGCCACCGTTCTGACCATCCACAACCTCGGATACCAGGGGGTGTTCGACCCGACCGTCTTTCCCTCCCTGGGCCTGGATCAGGCGGCCTGGGCCCCGGACTGCCTGGAGCATTTCGGGGCCGTCAATTTCCTCAAGGCCGGCATCCTCAAGTCGGACGCGGTCAGCACGGTCTCCCCCGCCTATGCCGGGGAGATCACCACCTCCGAGATGGGTTTCGGACTGGACGCGCTCCTCGCCGGCCTGGGCGACGGGCTGGTGGGGATCCTCAACGGCATCGACTACGGGTACTGGGACCCGGCCGAGGATCGCCACCTCGCGGCCCCCTTCAGCTGCGATCGTATCGGCGGCCGGGATACCGGCCGCTCCGCCCTGAGGGAGGAGTTGGGTCTTTATCCCGATCCGGAAGCCCCCCTGTTCGCCTTCGTGGGCCGCCTGGTGGAGCAGAAAGGGGTGGATCTGCTCATTGGGGCCATCCCGGAGTTGGTCGCGGACGGCTGCCGGGTGGTCGTGCTGGGCACGGGAGACCCGCGCCTGGAAGAGCCGCTGCGGCGCCTGGCCCGTTCCCACCCCCACCGGATCTCGGTCACCCTCGGCTTCGACGAACCCCTGGCCCGGCGTATTTACGCCGGATCGGATTTTTTCATCATGCCCTCCCGCTTCGAACCCTGCGGACTGGGCCAGATGATCGCCATGAGGTACGGCTCCCTGCCGGTGGTGCGCTCCGTTGGCGGGCTGCGGGATACCGTGACCGACATGGACGCCGACCCGGAAACCGGAAACGGCTTCGTTTTCCACAAGGCCAGTTCCGAGGGACTGCTGGAGGCGGTCCGGCGGGCCAGGACCTTCTTCGCCGGCGGGCGGATGGGGGACGCCGTCGCCCGGGTAATGGCCCTCGATCATTCCTGGCGCCGGTCGGCGGACCTTTACATGGGGCTGTACACCCGCCTTGCCGGCAAAACCAGGATTTCCAGGCAGGGGATCGACGAAGGTTTGCCGGGGTCCCGGTGATGGGTGACAGGATAGGGTCCGGCAAACGGAGCAGGGGGAAGGGGCGGAAAAAAACCCCCCGGAAAGGGACGGCGGACACCGCAAAGACCGGCGTGATCCACGGCCCGACCCTCCTGGGGGAACAGGACATCTGGCTGTTCAAGGAGGGGAATCACCACCGGCTTTTCGAGAAGCTCGGCGCTCACGGAATGACCGTGGACGGAGTGGGAGGGACCTCCTTCGCCGTCTGGGCCCCCTCGGCCGGGGCGGTGTCGGTGATCGGCGATTTCAACCGCTGGGACCCGGCCTCGTGCCCGCTGGAGGTTCGCTGGGACGGATCCGGAATCTGGGAGGGCTTCGTTCCGGGGGTGGGCCCCGGGACCCTCTACAAGTACCACATAACACCACCCAAAGGGGAACCACTTCAGAAGGCCGATCCCTTCGCCTTCTTCAGTGAACAGCCGCCCAAAAGCGCGTCGGTGGTTTGGGACCTCGAATACCGCTGGAGCGACGGCGAGTGGATGGCCGGCCGCGGGCAGCAGGATGTGGGAAGGAGTCCCGTGTCCATCTACGAGGTCCACCTTGGCTCCTGGAGGCGAGCCCCGGAAGACGGCGGAAGGTTCCTGACCTACCGGGAAGCGGCGCCCCTCCTGGCCGAGTACGTCCTGGAGATGGGATTCACCCACGTGGAGTTTCTGCCCCTGACAGAGCATCCCTTTTACGGCTCATGGGGATACCAGACCACCGGCTACTTCGCGCCCACCTCCCGCTACGGGACTCCCGAGGACCTCATGTTCCTCGTTGACACGCTGCACCAGGCCGGAATCGGCGTTATCCTCGACTGGGTCCCCTCCCACTTTCCTACCGACGGCCATGGGCTGAACGGGTTCGACGGAACGGCCCTTTACGAGCACGCCGACCCCCGCAAGGGGTTTCATCCCGACTGGCACTCCGCCGTGTTCAACTTCGGCCGCAACGAGGTGCGTAACTTCCTGCTGTCCTCGGCCCTGTTCTGGCTGGAGCGGTACCACATCGACGCCCTCAGGGTGGATGCCGTGGCCTCCATGCTCTACCTGGACTACTCCAGGAAGAAGGGGGAGTGGATCCCCAACCGCTATGGCGGCCGGGAGAACCTGGAGGCCATGGATTTTATCCGCCGGCTCAACGAGGTGGTCTACGGGGAGATTCCCGGTGTGATCTCCATCGCCGAGGAGTCCACCGCCTGGCCCATGGTGACCAGGCCGGTCTACGCCGGAGGACTGGGATTCGGGGTCAAGTGGAACATGGGGTGGATGCACGACACCCTCAACTACATGTCCCAGGATCCCGTGTTCCGGAAGTTCCACCACGAACGGCTCACCTTCAGCATATGGTACGCCTTCTCGGAAAACTTCCTCCTCCCCCTCTCCCACGACGAGGTGGTCCACGGAAAAGGGTCCCTCCTGGGCAAGATGGCCGGGGACCGATGGCAGAAACTGGCCAACCTGCGCCTTCTGTTCGGGTACATGTTCACCCACCCCGGCAAGAAGCTCCTGTTCATGGGCGGCGAGTTGGGCCAGTGGAAAGAGTGGGATCACGATGACAGCCTGTCCTGGGACCTGCTCCAGGACCCCGATCACGACGGGGTCAGGAAGTGGGTGCGGGATCTGAACTTCCTGTACCGCCGGGAGAAGGCCCTTCACGCCGCCGATTTCGACATGTCCGGTTTTGAGTGGATCGATTTCGGGGACCACGAATCGAGCGTCATCAGCTACCTGCGCCGGGATCCGGCCGGCGGCTGCCTCCTGACGGTTTGCAACTTCACCCCGATTGTGCGGCAGCGGTACCGTCTTGGGATTCCGGACCCGGGTCCCTGGGAGGAGATCCTCAACAGCGACGCAGGGATTTACGGGGGAAGCGGTACCGGCAACCCTGCCCCGGTGGCGGGCGATGGGATCCCGTGCCACGACAGACCCTTCAGCCTCGAGCTGACTCTGCCGCCCCTGGCGGTGGTGGTGTTAAAACCCTCCCCCCCCGGAACGGACCGGTGACGAGGAGCGGATTTCAATGGGTCCTGACCGCCGCCATCCTGCCGGAACAGTCCGGAGGGTCTGACCCATGGTAGAAAGGTCCAGCGGGGTCCTCTGTCACGTCACCTCCCTGCCTTCGGCTCACGGTGTGGGTGACCTGGGCCCGGAAGCGTACCGCTTCGTGGACTTTCTTGCCCGGGCTGGTCAATCCGTGTGGCAGATCCTGCCGCTGAACCCCACAGAAGCCGCTCACGGTTATTCCCCCTACAGCGTACCGTCCATCTTCGCCGGCAATCCCATTCTGATCAGCGCCGAGGTCCTCGTGGAGGACGGGTACCTGGACCCGGAAGACCTGGCCGGCACGCCGATTTTCGCGCCGGGCCGGGCGGATTACCAGGGGGCCTCGAGGTTCCGTTCCCGCCTCCTGGACCTCGCCTGGCGGCGCTTTGCCGCCGCGGGCGATCCCGGCCCGTACGGCATGTTCTGCCGGGAGGAGGCCGACTGGCTGGAGGACTACGCCCTGTTTGCCGCCCTCCGGAGCCGTACCCCCGGGCAGGCGTGGACCGACTGGGAGGACCCATTGCGTCACAGGGACCCCGACGCCCTGGCGCTGGCGAAGGAGAAGCTCGATGGGGACATCCAGCGTGAGAAGTTCCTTCAGTACCTCTTCTCCAACCAGTGGCGGAGGCTGAGATCCTACGCCGGTGAACGGGGCGTCAGGATCCTGGGGGACCTTCCCATTTACGTCAACCACGACAGCGCCGACGTCTGGGCCCATCCCCAGTGTTTCAAACTCGACGCGGCCGGACGCCCGGCCTTTCTGGCCGGCGTGCCCCCGGATCACTTCAGCGCCTCGGGTCAGCTGTGGGGCAACCCGGTGTACAACTGGGAGAACCTGCGTTCCACCGGATACCGCTGGTGGTTCAGGCGGCTCGACCAGGCCTTGTCCATGTATGACCTCATCCGGATCGATCACTTTCGAGGGCTGGTGGCCTACTGGGAGGTGGAGGCCGGCGCCACGTC
>JBFFDD010000002.1:0-39989 GCA_041559575.1 bacterium | reverse complement strand
TGGCGCGACGCTGGCCGCTCGCGACCGTGCTGATGCAACCCACAGTGGTGCAGGGCGTCGGCGCCGGATCACTGACCGCCGAGGCGCTGCGCACGCTCGCTCGGGAGCACCGCCCCGATGTCATCATCGTCGCCAGTGGCGGCGGTTCCGCCGAAGACCTCGCACCGTTCAACGAAGAAGCGGTGCCGCGCGCCATCGCCGGTTCGCCGGTTCGGAATGATCGTCAGCCATTGAGGTTGATGATCATTCCTCCATCCCATACCCATATCCCCCGTAGTCCAGCTCGGAACCGATCTCCCCGGTGATGGAGTCCGAATCCCCGGAGGCGAGGAAAACTGCCAGCTGGGCGATCTCCTCGGGTGCCTTCAGGTGTCCCTCTTCCTTGAAGGAGACGAACTGTTCGTAGAGATGTTCGCCGAGGATCTCCGGTCCCAGACTCCGGATGGTGTCCTGCATGCCTGTGTCCATGATCCCCGGATCCATGGCGTTGACCTGGATGCTGTGGGCCTGCAGTTCCTCAGCCAGGATCCTGGTCATATGGTTCAGGGCCGCCTTGCTGATGGAGTAGGCGCCGAAAGGGGGCATGATGATATCGGCGAGGCCGGAGGTCACGTTGATGATCTTCCCTCCTCCGGAACGGGACATATGGGGCACCACAGCTCCGCTGAACATATAGGGGCCCTTGACATTGATGTCCATGGTCTCGTCCCAATCCTCCCAATTGATGTCGGTGATGAGTTCCGCCGGTCCGACGATGGCGGCGTTGTTCATCGGGATGTCGATTCTGCCGAAGACGGAAAGGGTCTCGCTGACCACCTCGTCGATGTCCCCCGGGCGGGAGACGTCAGCCCTAAACATCAGGGTTTTACTGCCGTTAGATTCGATGATCGCAGCTGTATCAGTTAGCTCGGACGGTGTTCTGCTCAGGATTACGGTTAACGCCCCCTGTTCAGCCATGGCGACGGCCGCGGCCCGTCCCAGACCCCTTCCCGCGCCCGTGATGATGGCAACTTTGTCCTTGAGCTTCATGAAGCGCTCCCGCGGATTTGAGGCTGGGTCTGAGAGCTGAGAACTAAGAACTTAGCTCCTAGGGCTCAGTCCTCAGTTATCAGTTCTTTGGGCACCGTTCGGGTCTAGGGCTGATACAGATCAGCCTCAGGATGCGTCTCCTTCCATACGAACCAGTATATTAGCACATGGGGAATTTTCTCGCCCGTTAATGATGTCACCGAAACGCTGTCGGTGGCCGGGTCGAAGGACACTCTTATCTCCTCACTTCCGAGTCTGTCGACGATGCTGCCCTTCTCACGGAGGTCCGTAAGGCGGTAGCCCCGGCTTTTTCCTCCCAGTTCGATACCGGCCACGAGCGCAACATCTCCCTCACTGAGGCGGTGTCCGATGAAAGAGGACAGAAAACCGCTCCAAGTGCCGCGGTTTCGTCGGTAGGATTCATAGGGATCCCGGTCGTAATTCCTCCTGTATCCGGTGTCAAAGGACAGGACGAGGGTCTGAGGATAACGTTTGCGCCACTTGCCCCAGGTCGTCAGAACGGAGGGGAGCACCTCCAGTTTCGTCCCGGTAAAAGATCCGGTGACCGCTGACCTTTTGACCTGGGACCAAAGGGATTCCGTCTGGTGATCGTACATCAGCACGTTGGCCCTGTAGAGGAGGCCAGACACCCCGAAGGTAAGAGTTCTGCCACCCGCTTGCCGGGCGTACACGACGCCCGCTCCGGACAGGGGTCACCAGCTCACCAGAATGGAACGTTCCCCAGCTCTGTCGTTGACCAGTTCGTGGTGGTTGAGGATCCGAATGGGGTAGGCCTTGACCGTGTCTCCGAGGCGGACCCCGATGACCCTGTCGTCGGCCGACAGAAGTCTGCCGGCAGCCCCGGCAGTGATGAAGGCCGGTTTGACCAGGGCGGGTATCCCGTCCTTCGGCGGGCCGCCAGAAAGAATATCCTCAATGGGGATGCTGTGTCTGGAAAAATCCCAGGCTGCCTGGGCCGGAGTTAACCAGGCCAAGATCAGCAGAACGATCACAAAGGTTCTCACGCTTTCACCGCCTTCCGGTAATGTCTCCTCTCCGGTCCTTTAAGGCCCTCATCCTATTCACAATTATAACCCATGCCGTCCGGGAGGCCAGAAGGGTTCGAAATTGTTACGAAAAAGTTAAAAAAACGGGACGAAGTACCAAGAACCGAGGGCTGAGAACTTAACAACCGGGAGGAAAGAATTAAGGGCTAAGGGCTCTTTGCGAAGAGCTCAGAGAGATTTTGACCGGGTTTTCCTGAATACTGAATCCTGACACCTGAATACCTGTCGCATTAACATTTCAAACCACAAACTTCAAACTCCAAACTTGGCGCTATCTCTTGTCCGGTTTTGCGATCACCGACCGGTAGCGTTCCACCCTCACCTGTCCCGGACGCCCGCCCTTGAGTTTCCTGACCCACTTTCTCTCTGTCACCATCACTTCCACCGCCGGATCGCCCTTGGCCTGACTGCTCTGTGAGGCCAGGGAGGCTGCGTACCGGACCACATCCTCCGGCACATCCCGCTTCTCTGTGAGGATCACCACATGGCTGCCGGCGTAGTCCCTTGTGTGAATCCACAGATCATGGGGGCCGGCGGCCTTGAAGGTCACCCTCTCGTTGTCAACGGCGCTTTTTCCCACCAGGATGATGAAGCCGTCCTTTTCGTACCTCCTGCCGGGGCCTCTTTTCGGGCCACCAGTTCGAGACCCTTTGGCCTTCCCGTTTCCGATATTCCGGAGCAGGGCCTCTCGTGCCGGTTCAGGATCGCCTGCCCGGAGGGCCGACAGGGCTTCCCCCAGGTTCCGGATTGTTCTCAGGAGGGAATCGCGCCGGTCCCGGAGTTCCTCGAGGCCCCTCCTCATGCGTTTGGCCTCCGCGAAAAGAGCCTGGGCGTTGACGGAACCGGAGACTGCCGGGTTCATCTCTATGATCAGGGTCTCACCGGAACGGTAGGGGTGAGGGAGTTCGATGCGGCGGTCACCGCGTTTGACCCGGCTGAGGTGGGCCAGAAGGGTTTCGGCCTTCAGACGAACGGTTTTGTGATCCAGACATCTTTCCACCTCCCGGTCCACAGCCGACAGTTCCCGCTGAATCCGGCCCACCTCCCGGGCCAGGCCAGACTCGAGATCGTCATCCCTCACCCCACCGGATCCTTCGTGACCTTTAGAGCCCCTCCAGGACAGCGCCGCGGACGGGAAGTCGGAAAAGTTTTCGGAGACGATCCCGTCGAGGGGTCCCATGTCGAAGGGGATAAGGATCCTGCGGCCGTCCTCCACAATAATAGCTCCCCGTGATCCGTCGCTGGACCGCACGAGGTCCGACAGGATCTCGGCCACCGGCCTCCGATCCCGGCGGGCCATTTTCAGGGCGATCCTGGCTGTTGCGGGCGATAGTCCTCGGACCATTCCCACGAGGGCCCCCTCGGTAAGCTGATCGGGAAGGCCGGAGAGGTCCTCTGGACGGGTAGTGTCGATAGGGGTCCCCTCTCTCTGAGGGGGCGGCGACCATTTCTTCCCGGGGATCAGGGGCCTGACCCTGCTCTTCGAGGGGGGAACCGGCTTCATGGGGGCTATGATGCGTTCCTGGTGGTCGAGAAGGATCAGATTGCTGTACCGGCCCATAACCTCGAGGATCAGGATGTTCTCAGTGCCCTGTTTCCTGGGCCATCCGCTCTGAAAGACCATTCTCAGGACGCGATCCCCGGGGAAGGGAAAACTCAAACCGGTCAGGACCGTGCCGGCCAGATGGCTCTTCAGGGCTGCCGGGAAGGGCCCTGGCTGGATCGAGGGGAGGATCCCGTCAGCTGTGAACAGGTAGATACCGGGGCGACCCGGGTCTATGGACAGGACAAGCTCCCGTCCTCTCTGAAACCGCAGGAGGATCTCGTAGTGATCCAACGGACGGACATCAGCAAGCCTGGACCCCAGCATGGAGTCCTTCACGGCATTGGCGGCGGCTTTCAGGGAGAGATAGTCCATGGCGGGAAAATACCATTTTCCGTGATATTTTTCCGCAGTTTCGAGTTTTCAGTTTCCAGTTTTCAGTTTCCAGTTTCCACTATCCATCAGAATTCATAGCGACTTTCCGGATCCTCAGAAGCGGCTCGATTCATCCTTTTCCAGAAACCGGACACTAAACACCGGGAAAAATTCCTCTGATTACGGCATTTTTCCCCTCTTCCCTTGACAAAAATCGGGCTGAAAGTATAGTTTCAACTAGTTTATCCGAAGGGGATGAAGGGTTTATAGGTTCACAAAGGAATCCGGTTTATAACTGATTGAATTCATTGTAAATTTCGGGGAGGGATGTGATGAAAAAAGCCTGTATCGTGATCTGCGCTGTAGTGTTCATCGGTCTGCCGTTCGTTTCCCAGGCGGCCGGCCCCCACGACAATAACTGTACCGAATGCCACAGCCTTCATGACACGAAGGCCGATCCGGCTTTTGGAATCATGCCGAACACCTCCGAAAAGTACAAGCACTCAGGTGCCCCGGCGGCAGGTGTGGATTCCCTCTGTCTCGGCTGCCACAACGAGGATGAAGGGATCGCCCCCATCCACTTCATGAAAAGCCATCCGGTGGGATTGAAGCCGGTCAAAGCCAACGTTCCGGCCGAGGTTCTCAGTGACGGGGGTCTTTTGACCTGTACCAGCTGCCACGATCCCCATCCCTCCAACACCAACGCAAAATACCTGCGGATCGCCACCGATGGCGGCAAGGTCCTGGGGAGGTTCTGCGCCTACTGCCACGAGGCAATGGTTGACAAGAGTGAACTCTAGCCGACAAACCAGATTCCGGGTGGCCCTGGCCTCGGACCACGCCGGTTTTCCCCTCAAGGAGATGGTCAAAGAGCACCTCTCGGGAAGAGGAATCAGAACGGTCGACCTTGGCACCGACTCTACCGATTCGGTGGATTACACCGACTTCGCCAGAAAAGTCGCTGTGGCAATCGCCGATGGGGAGATGGAATTGGGTATCCTGGTCTGCGGGACCGGGCTGGGTATGTCCATGGTGGCGAACCGGTATCGGGGAGTGAGGGCGGCTTTATGTCACGACCACTTTACCGCCTCGGCCTCTCGGCGCCACAACAACGCCAACGTCCTGGTCCTCGGGGGGAGAGTCCTGGGACCGGATCTGGCCAGGGAGATCGTTGACGCATGGCTTGATTCATCCTTCGAGGGCGGAAGACACGAAAGGCGCGTAGAGAAGATCGATGAGTGAATTAGAGAGTGGAAAGTAGAAAGTGGAAAGGGAAAATCAGAATAGGGGTTAAAGCGTTATTGAAACTTCCTTTAACTCTATCTCTTTTTCTTTAACCTTTAACATTTACCCTTTAATCCTTAACCCGCGCTAATTTATAGGAGCAAAACATTGTCACTAAAAGAGTTCGACCCTGAGATCTACCAGGCCATTCGCCAGGAGACGGAGAGGGAGGAATACCAGCTTGAGCTCATCGCCTCGGAGAACCTCGTCAGTGAGGACGTTCTGGAGGCGCAGGGCTCTGTGATGACCAACAAGTACGCCGAGGGTTATCCTTTCAAGAGGTATTACGGCGGATGCGAGTACGTTGACATAGCCGAGGACCTTGCCATAAGGAGGGGCAAGGAACTTTTCGGGGCCGAGTACGTCAACGTGCAGCCCCACTCGGGCTCCCAGGCCAATATGGCCGTTTACTTCGCCGTCCTGGAACCAGGTGACACCATCCTGGGGATGGACCTCTCCCACGGCGGCCATCTGACCCACGGCAGCCCGGTGAACTTCTCCGGATTCCTGTACAACGTCGTATCCTACGGCGTCACCGAGGATGACCAGAGGATCGATTTTGACCAGGTCAGGGGCCTGGCTCAGGAACACCGGCCGAAGATGATTATCGCCGGGGCCTCGGCCTACCCGAGGACTATCGACTTTAAGCGGTTCCGGGAGATCTGCGACGAGGTCGGCGCGGTCCTTTTTGTCGATATGGCCCACATCGCAGGCCTGGTTGCGGCAGGTATCCACCCCAACCCCGTCCCCGATGCCCACATCGTGACCACGACCACACACAAGACCCTGCGGGGGCCGAGGGGGGGCATGATCCTGGCCACGGAGGAGTTTGCCAAGAGGCTCGGCAGCCGTGTCTTCCCCGGATCCCAGGGTGGACCCCTCATGCACACCATCGCCGCCAAGGCCGTGGCGTTCAAGGAGGCTCTGAAGCCCGATTTCAAAGCCTATCAGAGGCAGATCGTGGCCAACGCCAAGGCGATGGCCGGCGAACTGACCTCCCGGGGGTTCAAACTCGTCTCCGGAGGTACGGATAATCATCTCATGCTGGTCGACCTCAGGGAGGCCGATTACACGGGCAAGGATGCCGAGGAGACATTGGACAGGGCCGGCATTACCGTCAACAAGAACACGGTTCCCTTCGAGACACGCAGCCCGTTCATCACCAGTGGGATCCGCATCGGAACCCCCGCACTGACCACCAGGGGAATGAAAGAGCCCGAGATGGTTCAGATCGCCGGTTGGATCGCCGACTGCCTGGATCGCCGGGAAGACGAGAGTTATCTGGGCGATGTCCGGGCCCAGGTCAGGGGACTGTGCGAGCGGTTTCCTTTCTATGCCCACAGGCTTCGGGACTAGGTAACGGGTGGCCGGTAAGAAGAACGCCAGGCCGTCCTGGGACGATTACTTCATGCAGATCGTCCAACTGGTGGCTACCAGATCCACCTGCATGAGACGGCAGGTGGGGGCCGCTTTTGTCAAGGAAAAGAATATCCTGGCGACCGGCTACAACGGTGCCCCGTCAGGTATACCCCATTGTTCAGAGGTTGGATGCCTGAGGGAAAAGCTGGGCATACCGTCGGGGGAGAGGCACGAGATCTGCCGCGGGCTGCACGCCGAGCAGAATGGAATCATCCAGGCCGCCCGGCACGACATCAATCTCTCGGGATCCACCGTCTACACCACGGCCAGCCCCTGTATTATCTGTGCCAAGATGCTCATCAATGTGGGCGTCAAAAGGATCGTTTGCGCCCAGGGCTACCCTGACCAGCTCGCCGCTGAGATGTTGTCCCAGGCGGGCCTGGAGCTGGAGTACTTGAAGGGAGAGGATCAATGAAGTGTCCCTTTTGTGGAGATTTCGACAACAAGGTCGTCGATTCCAGGTTGAGCGGGGAAAGCGATGTGATCCGCCGCCGCCGGGAATGCCTGGACTGCGGCAGAAGGTTCACCACCTACGAGAGGGTGGAGGATATCCTGCCGATGGTGATCAAAAAGGACGGCCGCAGGGAACCGTTCGATCGAAACAAGATCCTCACCGGCATCAAGACCGCCTGCCAGAAGCGTCCCGTGAGCGTTGAGGCCCTCGATGAGATCGTGGACAACGTTGAGAAGAAGGTCCAGGAGGATGGAGAAAAGGAGATCAAAAGCAGCACCATCGGCGAGACGGTGATGCAGGAACTTCATAACCTGGATGAGATCGCCTATGTGAGATTCGCATCGGTCTACAGAAGCTTCAAGGATATCAACGAATTCATGAATGAATTGAAAGATCTCCTCAACGGGGAGGAAACCCAGATGATCAAAGGCAAGAAGAAAAGCTGACGTCCAGATTCAGCATCATGGGCGCAGGGAAACACAAAAGTGGAACCTTTGAACGGAATATTGTATAAAAGCTTGTTTGCGCGATGCTCTGGCACAACCTGGAAAGGGATCCGTCAAAACCTGTCCCTCCCTGTTTTCTGTGAGGATGCGCTGTGAAGAGAATGTTTGTCGGGGGGGTGCACCCCCATGATCACAAGGACACCAGGGAAGCCGGCATCCAGGAGCTTCCCCTCCCCGGTGAAATTCGGCTGAGCTTATCGCAGCATATCGGCGCGCCGGCCAAGCCGATCGTTTCGGCAGGGGACCGGGTCCTGAAGTACCAGGTGGTAGCCGAGGCCTCCGGTTATGTCTCTGCGCCGATCCACTCACCGACCTCCGGAACCGTCAAGGCCATCGAACCTTCCATTCACACCACGGGCCGGTTCATCCCTGCGGTGGTGATCGAGCCCGATGGGGAGGATGAGGCCCTCGACACCCTCTCGAACGCTGATCCGGAACTGACCAAAGGACCGGAAGCATGGAAGAAGATGGTCGGTGAGGCGGGAATCGTCGGGATGGGTGGCGCTGCCTTCCCCACCCATGTCAAACTCAACCCCCCCGAGGACAAACCCATAGACATGGTGGTTGCCAACGGAGTGGAGTGCGAACCCTTCCTGACAGCGGACCACCGCCTCATGCTGGAGGATCCGGAGTCCATCCTGAGCGGTCTGCGCCTTGCCCTGCGGATGGTGGGGGCGGAAAAGGCCGTTGTGGGTATTGAGGCCAATAAGCCCGACGCGGTGGACAGGATGCGGTCCATGGACCTGCCTGAGGGTTTCGAGGTCTCCGTCCTGCCGGTCATGTACCCTCAGGGAGCAGAAAAACAGCTGATCTACGCCCTTACCGGCAGGGAAGTCCCCTCGGGAGGACTTCCCATGGATGTAGGGGTGGTGGTGCAGAACGTGGGTACGCTGGCGGCCATCCACGAAGCGATAACCCTCGGCCGGCCCTTTGTCGAGCGGGTGATGACCCTGGGAGGAACCCTTTCCAAGGGTCCGGGAAACTACCGGGTGGCTGTCGGTACCCCCCTGTCCCATATTGTGGAAAACACGGGTGGGATGACAGGTCCGGCTGCCCGGATCATCAATGGCGGCCCGATGATGGGGACGGCCCTGGCGAGCCTCGAGAGCACGGTGACCAAGGGGACCAGCGGGCTGCTCCTTTTCGGACCGGGGGATTTCCGGGAGCTCAAATCGAGGGCCTGTATCCGATGCGGGGCCTGTGTCCGCGGCTGCCCGGCCTCCCTGATGCCCCATACCCTCGGCGCAATGGTGGAGTGGGATCTTTTCGACGGCCTGCCTGAGTTTCACATCAACGATTGCATCGAATGCGGCTGCTGCACTTACGTCTGTCCCGCTGACCGGAACCTGGTTCAATGGATCAGGCAGGGCAAGGCCGAATTGGTCGCGAGGAACCGAAGCTGATGACATCACCAGTCCTGACCCCATCGCCTCACCTGCGGTCATCGCAGACCATCGAAACGGCCATGTACACGGTTCTCCTTGCCCTTCTGCCGGGAACGGCGGTAGGTGTCTATTTCTTCGGCCTCAACGCTATCCGGGTCATCGCCATCTCGGTCATCGGCTGTCTGGTTTTCGAGGCGCTGGCTCTGAAGATGAGGGGAAGGGATTTTGAGGCCCTGAAGGACGGTAGCGCGGTTCTCACCGGACTTCTCCTGGCCATGAACCTGCCTTCCTCGTCTCCCGGGTGGATGATTTTGATCGGAGCGGTGGTGGCCATCCTGCTGAGCAAACAGGTCTACGGTGGGCTGGGATACAACCCCTTCAACCCGGCCCTGGTGGCGAGGGTGTTCCTCCTGATAAGTTTTCCGGTGGCCATGACCAGCTGGCCGGAACCCAAGGTCTTTCCCCTGGCTCTGGACACCGTGACGAAGGCCACACCGTTAGGGGAGATGAAGACCAATCTTCTCCTCACCGGGACCATCGGGGATATCGCCAACTACAACCTCATGGACCCTCTCCTCGGCAGGATGATGGGCGGCTGTCTCGGCGAGATCTCGGCCCTCGCCCTGGTCGCCGGGGGCGGTTTCCTCATCTGGAGGGGGATCATCACCTGGCACATTCCCGTCACCTATATCGCTACCGTATTTGCCATGACGGGGGCCTACTGGTTGATCAATCCCCAGAAATATGCCTCCCCGGTGTTCCACCTGGTGACCGGTGGGTTGATGTTAGGGGCGTTTTTCATGGCCACGGACTACGTCACCACTCCGGTGACCAATAAGGGCATGATCCTTTTCGGGGTCGGTTGTGGACTGATAACGGTCTTCATACGTCTTTTCGGCGGATATCCTGAAGGGGTTTCCTTCGCCATCCTGCTCATGAACGCGGCGACACCCATTATCGATCGATACACCCGGCCCCGTGTGTTTGGGACGTTGAAGGGGAAGGAGGCCAGGACACAATGAAGGGAATGGGACGTCTCATTGTTGTTTTGGCCGTCATCTGTGCCGGAGCGGCCTTTGCCCTGGCCATGGTCTACGAGGTCACCAAGGAGCCCATCGCCTACCAGAAAAAACTGGAGGTGATCCGGTCCCTGGATGCGGTCCTCCCCGGGATGCCCATCGATCCGGACAACGACTTTATCGATCTGCCCGGCGAGAAAGATCAGGATTATCGGGTTTTCCGGTCCACGGGTGAGGAGGGTGTCGTGGGCGTGGCTTTTCAGGTCATAGCCCCGGATGGGTACAGCGGCAACATCTACGTCATGATGGGTGTTTTGCCCGACGGGACCCTGGGCGGGATCGAGATCCTCAGTCACGCGGAGACGCCCGGCCTGGGGTCGCTGATTGCCGACGAGGAATGGAAATCGATCTTCAAGGGCCGTTCCCTGGACAACACGAACTTCAAGGTGAAGAAGGACGGCGGTGATATCGACCAGATAACCGGTGCCACCATCTCACCTCGTGCCGTGTCAGCAGCTGTTGAGCGAGGCCTGAAGTGGTTCGAGACGAACCGGGAAACAGTTCTGGCTGCTGGAGAGGGAGTCTGATGAGCGGGTACGGACGTGAATTCAACAAAGGGTTATGGCTTGAAAATCCGGTTTTCCGGATGGTTCTCGGGCTCTGCCCGGCGCTGGCGGTCACCAACAGCGTGATCAACGGCTTTGCCATGGGGCTGGCCAGCACCTTCGTGCTGGTATGTTCCAACACGGTTGTTTCGAGCCTCCGGAACGTGATCCCCAGCAAGGTCCGGATCCCTTCCTTCATCATCGTCATCGCGTCCTTCGTTACCATAGTGGATCTGACCATGAACGCGTGGGCCCATCAGATGCACAAGACACTGGGCCTCTTCATCCCCCTCATCGTTGTCAACTGCCTGATCCTCGGACGGTCCGAGGCCTTCGCGTCCAGGCACCCCATCTTCCGGTCCATCGTGGACGGCTTCGGTATGGGTGTCGGATTTACCCTGGCTCTTGGTGTGATCGGGGCCGTGCGTGAGATTCTGGGAAGCGGAACGGTGCTCGGCTACCCTGTCATGGCTGAGGGTTACACAGACATGCTGGTCATGATCCTTCCCCCCGGGGCCTTCCTGGCCATGGGCGTACTGCTGGGACTGTTCAACGCCATCGACCGCGCCCGTTCCTAGCAAGAGTTGTCGCATATTTGACACACCCTGTGTTGCAATTATGGCACACTTGCCGCTGCACCGCCGCTGCCTTCCCTCCAATTCCGCCCGTAATGCAATGTAAATCACTGTAAATTAAGTAAAAATTATTATTTGTACCTTTCTGTCCGATTTGGCACAAATGTTGCCATATCCAACCTCGATATGAACGATTTTGTCCAACAGAAGACCCTGAGGGGCAGCATGGAATTCGCCGGCACGGCACTGCACACAGGTGCCGAGACCTCCGTGCGGATCATGCCCGGAACACCCGATTCGGGTTACCGTTTCCGGCGCCTCGATGTGCCCGGCGCTCCCGAAGTTGAGGCCAGTGTTCACAACATCAGCGATACCCTTCTGGCCACCAGCCTCGGTTTGAACGGTGCCGCGGTCAAGACGGTGGAACACCTCCTGTCCGCCATGGCAGGGTCCGGTGTGGACAACGCGATCATTGAGGTCGAGGGTGATGAGATACCTATAATGGACGGCAGCGCCGCTCCCTTCGTGCGGGGGATCGAGATCGTCGGGCTGGTTGATCAGGGCCTTCCCAAGAGGATGCTTCGCATCAAGGAGGAGATCGGCGCCGGCAATGGAGACGCCAGAGCCTCCCTGAGCCCATCGGACACCTTCAGGATCTCCTTCGCCATAGAATTCGATCATCCGGCCGTGGGAGTGCAGGAGCTCGATTTCCGCTATTCCCCCGAGGCCTACCGGAAAGATATCTCATACGCCCGGACCTTCGGGTTCTACCGGGATGTCGAAAAACTCAGGGAGCAGGGCCTGGCCATGGGCGGGTCCCTTGATAACGCTGTCGTCGTCGGAGACGAGGGCGTGATGAACGAGGGTGGCCTGAGGGCCCCCGACGAGTTCGTTCGGCACAAGATCCTGGATACGATCGGCGATCTGGCCCTTCTGGGAATCCCCATCCTCGGCCACTACGAGGGTTACAAAGCCGGCCACGCCATTAACCGACTGCTCATGCAGGAGGTGCTAAAGCACCCGGACCGCTGGGAACTGGTTTGCCTCGAGGAGGACGGCGGTGACCGGATCACCCTGCATCCCGTCTGGGAGGGCGGTGCGGAAGGGATCTCCGCCACTCTGTAGTAGTTGATTCAATGAAAGAAGTGAAAAGCCGGCTGCTGCCGGCTTTTTTTTTGCGGAATCGGGATACCGTCCAAAATATTTAGTCCGTGATTCGTGATTTGTGATTAGTAACAGAAAAAAATTCCATATTCAAAATTCAAAATTTAAGGGATTGATTCGTCATCTCGTCAGAGGCGTGATTCCTGTTAATGGCTTCGCTCGATTCTTTCAACGCTTATGTTTTTGCGCCATTACCCCGGCACCCCGATACTCCGACATCTCATCCCATAGGACGAATGTTCCTCCCTTTCCACCTTCCACTTTTCTTTACCCTTCCTCCTTGAACAACCCTCTCAACTCCGTTTTAATGACCGTATGGAGCGACACGGCCAGAACCTCTTTCTCACCGGTGCACCCGGGTGCGGCAAGACAACGGTCATCCGAAGGGTCGTCAGTTCCCTGGCACTGTCAGCAACCGGATTTTACACTGAGGAGATTCGAGGGACCGACGGCAGGCGGCGCGGATTCGCCGTGGTCACCCTCGACGGGCAGAGGGGCGGGCTCTCGGACGTGAGTATCAAAGGCCCCCACCGGGTTGGGCGTTACGGGGTGGATCTGGAGTGTGTGGACCGGTTAGTGGTTCCCTCCCTGGATCCAGCGCACAATAACCAGCTGATCGTTGTAGATGAGGTCGGGAAGATGGAATGTCTGTCGCAGCTGTTCTGCGACAGAGTAAGGGAGGTCCTGGACGGTCCTAATCCGATCCTGGGAACTGTCGCCCTGGGCGGTGCCCCGTTTATCAGGGAGATCAGGGGCCGGGGGGATGTCCAGCTCGTTGAGGTGACCGGCGAGAACAGGGATCGTCTGGTGGGGGAGCTGGTGAAAATCCTGAATCCGGAGACGAAGAAGGAAGATGAAGCAGAGCCTTAAACCACAGAGAACAGAGGGTTCCACACGGACCCACAGAGCACACGGAGAAGGACAGGGGAAGGGTTAGGGAAAAAATACAGCCTAAACCAGGAAAACCGAAAAGCTGGGAAAATCTCATTCCTCCTCTTTGCGTACTGAGCCGGTTAAGCCTGTCGTCTAATAATTATTACGGATATCGAGGTTAAAAAAGGCATGAGGATCGAGGGATTCAGGTTCGGGACCATCAGGGTCGATGGAAAGGATTACGGCA
Organism: bacterium; assembly: GCA_041559575.1. GTDB lineage: Bacteria > BMS3Abin14 > BMS3Abin14 > BMS3Abin14 > BMS3Abin14. Next base: position 26,444 of record JBFFDD010000002.1, on the reverse strand, counting down.
GCGATGTCGTCCTCCTGCCTCCGGATGTCAAGGAGAACTGGTGGCGCAACGAGGGGCACAGGCTGTTCACCGCAGACCTGGCTGAGGTTCTGGCATACCGTCCGGTTATCCTCGTCGTAGGCAAGGGATCCTCCGGACATATGTGCGTTCCGGAGGAGACAGTGAAGGATATGGAATCGGCCGGGATACAGGTCGAAGTCCTGACGACGGATCGGGCCTGCGAGCGGTTCAACGAGCTGATGAAGAAAGGGGAGAGGGTCGCCGCGGCGCTGCATTTAACGTGCTGAAAAGCAGTGCTAAGCACAAAGTGCTAAGTGCTAAGTCAAGACATAAACTGCAGAGGGGAAATCCAGGTCCTGGCTGCGGGTTCTAAGATCTGGGTTCCATACTCAAGATTCCAGACACCAGATCCTGGAAATTGCTTTCACTTTTCCACCTTCCCCTTTTCCCTTTTTCCTTTCCCCTGTAATATTCTCCCATGGTAAGCGACAGAGGAGAAAAGACATCCATCCAGTCCCGGATCGACTCCATCGCCAGCGAGATGTACGCAACCCTGGCGGAGGCCTTTCCCATCTGCTGTGCCAGTGATGAGTTCATCTTCTTCCCCCAGGCCACCAGGATGGAGCCTGACTGGTCGGTTTGGGACGATCTTTCACCAGATCGGGTGGAAGACGTCTGCCGCAGACTGTCCGGATGGGAATCCGGTCTGGAGGGTCTGGCGAGGTCCCTTCGGCGGGAAGATGGGGATATGGATACCCTGATCGACGCCGAGATCCTGGTCCGGATGTCCCGGACCCTGCGGGAACAGCTCCGGGAGGTCAAATCCCAGCGGAATCAGCCCACCTTTGCTCTCACCGTTGTCACGGCCGGCCTTATTCAGGCCCTGGAAGCCGGGGAAAATGCCTTTAGAAAAAGGATCGCCGGACTTTCCGCATTTGTTGACAGGTGCGGACTCTACCTGGAGGATGTCCCGGAACTCTTCCTCAGGATGGGGATCGAGATGACGGAGGCCATCATCAAATGGCTCCGGACTCTCCGGGGACTGGAGGGAGTCGAGACTGCCTGCCATGCTCTTGAGGGATTTTCCGAAGGCCTCCACTCGGCACCCACCGTCGAGGATTTCCGGCTGCCCCAGGATCTCCTGGAGAGGCTGCTTTCAGACCATTTCGGCTCCGGACTCTCCCTTTCGCAGATCCTTGACGAGTTGAGCCATGAAAGAGCCTTTATGAGGGCCATGGTGCAGGAGGAGGCTTTTCGAGTCGGCCACTGTCAATCATGGCGGGATGCCTGGATGATGGTGCCCCACGATAGGGTGCCCGAGGGTGGAAAGCTGGAGCTCCTCGGGCAGGAGATACAATCCCTCAGACGACACTGTCTGGAACAGGGGTTCGTGAACAGCCACATCGCACGTCAGAGCACCCTCGAGGTTGCTGTCCTGCCTGAATCCCTCAGCGCTGTGCGGGCGGCCGATTCCTACAATGCCCGGCCGGGCCATCCGTATCCCGGCGGCACCTTCTATATTTTCGCTGGCGGCAGTCTGGGTGCTGCGGTCAATCAGATCCACCCTGTTTATCGCATGACAGTGGCCCACGAGGCCTGGCCAGGGCACCATCTTCTGGACCTTTCCCGTTGGAGCCAGGCCAGGGCCCTTCGACGTCCTTTGGAATATCCCCTTTTCTACGAGGGTTGGGCCTGTTTTGCCGAAGAGCTGGTCCGCGATACGGGCTATTTTAACCGCCCCTATGATCGACTCCTCCTGGCCCGGCGGCGTTATCGGCATGCGGTCAGAGGGGCGGTGGACCTCCTTCTCCATCAGGGACGGCTGGATCCTGTCAGGGCTGCCAGGGTCCTGACTGCAGAGGGGTTCCCGCCGGAAAGAGCGAAAATGACGGTGGAAAAATACGCCCTGCGCCCCGGTTACCAGATGTGTTACACTCTGGGGTCGAGGACGTTCAGGCGACTGTTCGACCGCTATGGTGTGAGCGAAACGGCTACTTTCGTCAGACGGATTCTGGCCAGCGGCGAGATCGGCTTTGATCATCTGGAGGAGATACTGAAAAAAGGGGAAGATCGAACCACAGGGATCACAGAGGCCACAGAGAAGAATCAGGATTAAGGTTGTAAAACAAAGAATCAAGGCCTTTGCGCGGGATCTAGAATGGATTCTAGAACCTAGACCCTAAGACTCCCCTCTCTGTGTCCTCTGTGGTTAAAGGTTCTTATTGTTGATTTTGGACCTTGGATTTTGGAACATTTTCTGAAACCTGAAACCTGAAACCTGGAACGAACGAATCATGGAAGAATTCCTCGGATATCATTCGGAATGGAACCTGGGAAGCCCGGGCGGTTGGGATTACCAGAGGGTTACCCAGGTCATCGGCAAGGCGGTGTGGGAGAGGCTGAACCGGGTCAGGAATATGGGCGTAGACCTTGATTTTGACCACCCACTTCTCTATCCGGTATACGGGTTTGTCGACATGCTGATCAAGGCCCAGAGGGACCGGGAAGGGTCCGATGCGGGGTTTATCGCCGTGGTGGCTGAGGAGGAGACCCTCGAGGACGTCACGGAGAACATCAACCTTGCCAAGCGCCTCAACGAGTGTGACGGCATCAGCAGTGCCCTGATAGCTCCCCATGAGTTGGAGGTTCAGTCGGGCCGGGTCTCATGGCGCGGTGAGACAGTGGGAACCATCTTCATGGACTTCAACACCGATGTCCTCCTGTCGCTGCATCGTAAAAAAGGTCTCGACCCCCTCCTGCAGGCGGTCCGGGAGGGAAGGGTGATCAATCCCCGCGGGACTGAACCCATCAACGTCAAGAGCATGTTCGAGGTGATGTACGGAAAATACCGTGACCGGTTCCACCCGGAGACGGTCAAGAGGACTCCGTGGACAGCTCGCTTTTCCCCCAGGAAAGCTGCCGGGCCGGATGGTGAAAAAATCGGCGACCTGGTGCAGTGGACCCGTGAGAACTGGGATAACCTGGTTCTCAAGCCTGAAAGAGGATACTCAGGGATCGGGGTCCGTGTCGGCGGGGTCAATCCCGACCCGGATGACGCGATTGATCTCGCTCTGAGGAAGGGCGATTATATAGTCCAGGAAAAGATACCCCTGAACCTCTGGGCGGAGGACAACCCCGCCCTCAATGTCGAGGACGAAAGGATCGACATCGAGCGCTACCAGACCGATTTCCGCTGTCTTATGGGGCCTGATGGGCTGTTCGGTTTCCTTGTCAGATTCGGCGGGGTGCCCACCAACGTCGGCAGTGGAGGAGGTGTCCAGCCCATGGCCGTACTCCGTTCCCGGATGTCTGTCCGGGAGGCGGTGAACAGGATCAACGATGCTATCGTATCCATGGGATATGCGGATGTTCGGCAAGTGGTCGATCTGCAGGAGGAACTGGCTCTGGAGCACCGGTTTACCTACCTCCTCGGCCCCATTCGGATCGCTCTGAGGCCCCGCATCATAGCCCCCGGGCATCTGGATGCCCTGGAACACTACGGCGAAGCCATGTGGGGAGACTGTCTGACCCTCGAGAAGATGTGGCTTGCCGGTGAACTGGACGAATATGTGGATATGGAGGAGGAGGAACTGGCCATCTCCCGCAGCCAGAAGTGGGGCGGCGGCCCTGCGGTCTTTGCCTCGGATGGTTTGTTCAGTTTCGGGGCCCATCCGGAGGATTCATGACGATTGAAGTTGCACCGGACTGGTGGAAAACACTTTTCGATGACGTCTACCTGCTCACCGATGCACGATCGGTGTGTGATGACGAGCTGTCGGCCCGTGAGGTGGACCTGATCTGTGATCTCCTGCCCCTTGATCGGGATCATCTCATATTGGATCTGTGCGGCGGCCAGGGAAGGCACAGCCTGGAACTGGCATCAAGGGGATACACCGGTTGCACGGTCCTGGATTATTCTCAGTTCCTCATCGATCGAGGCAAAGATATAGCCAAAGAGCGCGAGTGCCCTGTGCGCTTCCTCCAGGGAGATGCTCGGGATACCGGGTTGCCGGATTCAACCTTTGACCACATCCTGATCATGGGGAATTCCCTCGGATATCTGCCTGAGGCGAAGGATGACCGGAAGATCATCAGGGAGGCCCATCGCCTGTTGAAACCCGGCGGTATCCTTCTGGTGGATGTGGCCGATGGGGGAAAGGTCAAGGAGGATATATCCCCCATAGCATGGCATGAGACGGACGGGACGGTGGTGGTCTGTCGTGAACGGGTGTTGAACGGCAACGCGGTAAAAGCCCGTGAACTGGTCATGTGCAAGGAGAAGGGATTACTGCGGGATCAGGCATACCGGATCCGTCTTTTCGAATCGGCTGATCTCGCCGGTCTCATGGAGAAAACTGGTTTTTGCGAGATCGAGGTGAGGAAGGATTTCTCCCCCCATGATCGCCGGGGAGACTTTGGCTTCATGAATCGGCGGATGCTTGCTGTTGGTGTCAAGAGTACTTTTGATTAATTGGGAATTTGCTGTTATAGAATATGAGAGGGGGATTTCCGCCGTTGAGGAGGTCTCCCGGGGGGGAAGCCGGCAACTGAGATCCCGGTTTCCCGTTTTTTTTAACTGGAGCTGTTTCGGAGGGTGATTCATGAAGGGCAACCGGATCATTGGAACCGGGACGGGGGTTCCCGCCAGGGTGGTGACCAACCAGGATCTTGCCAAGATCGTCGATACATCGGATGAGTGGATTCAGTCCCGGACCGGGATCAAGGAGCGGCGCCTCGCCGAGGATCACGAGACCACCTCGGACTTCAGTGCCGCCGCAGCGATGAATGCCATTGAGATGGCGGGCATCGGAGCGGAGGAGATCGATCTGATCATCGTTGCCACCCTGTCACCTGACAGGCTTCTTCCATCTACGGCCTGTCTCGTCCAGGGCAAGATCGGCGCCGTCAACGCCGCCTGCTTCGACCTTGAGGCTGCCTGTTCCGGATTTGTCTACGGCCTGGCGGTGGCCGACAGCATGATGCCGGATCACGGTGTTAAAACAGCCCTTGTTATAGGAGCCGAGACTCTTTCGAGGGTCCTTGACTGGAGTGACAGAAACACCTGTGTCCTGTTCGCTGATGGAGGGGGAGCGGCCATCCTTCGCCATGAGGGTGATGACCGCGGCATCCTCTCCACCTACCTGAAAGCCGACGGTTCCGCCCCGCCGCCCTGGTTGGCTGTTGAACCGGGTGTGGCAGATCTTAATCCCTTAGGTGAATACGGCAGCAAGGACTTTGCCATCCGCATGGAGGGTAAGGAGGTTTTCAAGTTCGGGGTCAGGGCTCTGCCCGATGCCGTACACGGGGCTCTCGCCCTGACCGACGGGTTGACCCTTGCTGATGTGGACTGGATCATCCCCCACCAGGCCAACATCAGGATCATCGAGGCGGCCGCCAAGTCCCTGGATATCGCCAAGGAGAAATTCGTCATCAACCTCGACAGGTACGGCAATACCTCGGCCGGGACCATACCGATCGCCCTGGACGAGGCAAACCGGGACGGCAGGATCAAGGACGGCGACATTGTAGCCCTTATCGGGTTTGGAGCCGGACTGACCTGGGCGGGCGCCATCGTCCGCTGGTAGGTAGGGACATCTCTTAGGAGCTGAGAACTGAGAGCCAAGAACTAAGAGCTAAGTACTGAGAACTGGAAACTGGAAGCTGGAAACTGAAAACTGGAAACTGGAAACTGAAAACTGGAAACTAGAAACTGGAAACTATCTCTTCCCTCTGATCTCCCGCACTTTTTCCAATATCTGAATATCCCTTGGGTCCTGGTCCCGGCCGTATAGGTTAAGGAACCTTATCATGTCATCGAGGCACAGGACCGGGAGTTCCATTTCGCCGAAGGGGGTCCACTGCCGCCTCGGGTAGACCTCATTGAAGGATGCTGGGGCCAGAAGCAGGATTTCGACCTTGAGGCCGGGTTCCTCAGGGTTGATGAATGAGATGGTGGATCTGCAGCTTTCCCGGGAAAGTATTTTCCGGGACTCCTCCTGCAGGATGTGGTCAGGGTCCACCGAAGGAGGGGGCGTACATCCCAGATCCTCCATGGCAGCCTGCAACCGGACCAGGTTGTCCTCACGGAGATCTACGAACAGGTCCAGATCATCCGTCAACCGGGGGATCCCGTGCAGGTTCATGGCCGCGCCGCCGACAATGAGATATCGAACCTTATGGAATGCGAGGGCCCGGAACACGGGGGTGAAATCCCCTTTGAGGCATTGCCCAAGAAGGGCTTTTCCGTCGCGACCGTCAAGGATAGCGAAGAGTGATGGGGAGTGCCAATCCATGGGAGCGGTGTCCAGGTTTCAGGGTCTGGTGTCTAGATATTTTGACCATTGGAAATTAGAAATTAGATATTGGACATTAATGGTTTAAAGGATCTTTCTAATGCTCTAATGATATATTATTCTGGTTTTCAATCTTCAATCTCCAATCTCCAATCTCTAATCCCTATCTCAATAAATGCTCATTCCCCAACTTCACCCGGGTCAGTCCCTCTGCCAGCGCGCTATCCCTCATCGCCTCAGCCTCATCTCTGGTCATAAGCGGGAGGTCCCGCATGCGGAAATGGGGATAGAAGGCCAGGAGGCTGTAGGGGATGCCGGGATCGGCCGAGGCGATGAACCGGGCGATGGAGCGGATCTCACTTTCGTCGATGTAGCCGGGGACCATCAAGGTACTGGCTACCACCGGGGGAGGGATGGGGCGATCCCTTGACGCCTCCACTGTCCTCTGGAAGTTTTCCAGGGTGCGTCGATTGGTGACCCCTGTCAGGGCGAGGGCCAGCTTCTCATCGTGTGCTTTCAGATCGAACTTGACACAGCCGCCGGAGGTCAGGGAAAGCTCGAGCATATCGTCCATGAGGTGGGTCGCGGCTGTGCCGTTGGTCTCCCAGCATATCCTCAGGATGCCTTTTTTCCTCCTTTTCATGGCGGCTTGGGACGCCTGGATGGCAAACGGAGCCTGGGGCGCCGGGTCGCCGCCGAAATAACAGATGCAGGCTGTCCGGTCGTCCACCGCCTCAGCGAGGTCTTCCGGCGACTTGACCTCAGGTTCCATGGTGGCGTTCCGGAATTGCCAGTTCTGGCAGGAAAGGCACTCCAGGGAGCAGGCGTGGAAGAAGACCGCCAGGTTGCTATAACCGACCTCCGGGCCGCTGGTGAGGGAGTACTCCGGATATCCGCATCCGGTCCCGGCGGGACACACCCAGTCGGAGACACAGTTGGTGGGCAGGGGATCGCGGTACCAGGACAGTTTTCCCCGGTCTGAGGAGACGCCGGTCAGCTTTCCTCCCTCGTTAATCCTCAGGCCGCAGTACCCCCGCTCTCCCTCGGGGATCAGGCATTCGTTGACGCAGACGATACAGGCAAGTCCGTCAGCATGCTTGGGGACCTTTTCCGGCAGGCCAAATTCCCTCCGGCTCCGGCGGTGGGCCTCGCCCGCCAACGGGAGAGCCTGGTCGGGATCTTCCCTGATACACCGGAGACAGACCCCCAATTCCCGGGAAATTGTCCGATCCGACAAATGGCAGAGTTCACATCGGGCCATAGGATAATTCTATCTGAAAATGGGAAAAGGTTTAACCACAGAGTACGCGGAGTAACGCAGAGGGCAACCCCTGGGTCCGGCGTCTGGAATCTCGGGTCCAGTAACCGGGTTTTAAACCACCCCGTCCGGCGAGTGATCTGAATTTAACATTTTGGACTTTGGATTTTGGATCGAAATGACCATCAACCCGGAATCTTCAATTTCCAATCCATAATTTCCCGGAAGAATTATTTCCCCGCTACCCTTAGCTCCGGTCTCTCCCGAATCCCGTCCTCCCCGCCCACGGGCTCTCTCATCTCATCGATCAGCCCGTCGAGAAGATGTTCGGCCACGTTGATGATCTGGTTTCGGGTAAAACCGTTGCCGCGCAGGATCTTGAAGAAGGAGCGCGCAACCAGTCTGGCGGCCCTCTCCTGGTCTCTGGCGGAGATCTCAACGACCCTTTCCAGTGTTTCGCAGGATCGGGTCTGCTCTGTCTTGCTCTCGCGTGAATTATGAATCATATCTGTTGGTCCATCTAGCAACAAACGTGCCGCGGCTGGTCGGGACGTGAAATGCCCTTGCGAACTCCCAGCTCCGGGAGATAGAACCTCCATGACGAAGGGACAGCGATCCGATTAAGGCCGGTAAACAGTTCATTATTAATGTTTTTTTTCGGATAGAAGATTCTGACCGGTTGTCGGTTGATCCAGCCGGAAGTCGCCATGAGGGCCGAGGTTCCGTACGCCTTCTCGGCTCCATTGTGTCCATTGTGTGGCAATTCAGCAACACCTCGGGTGACATTCTTACCACGCATCCCGGTTGACAATTTTTGTCGTTAACCCTGGATTTTCCGCTTCAGGCCTCCCCGTCCCGATAACCCTGTCCGTCAGTTCTGTGTAAAACTTATTAAAATTCAGTGACTTGCATTCTCAATATTTTCCCCCTCCATGGCATCCTCATTGCAGACCTAAAGGCTCGAAAGGGTATTTGATTGTGGGTGAACAAGCCTGTGAAGGAGGGCTGAAATGAAAGGGCTGATGAATGTGGTCAAGGTCCTGTGGATTGTCGCTGGACTGACAACAGGGCCGGCCGGTCCGGCCATCGCTTCGGAAAGTAGCGGTGAGGAGCAGCGTCAGATCCAGTGGGTAGATGGACCGGCTCGGGTCGATCTGGGGGAAAAATTGGCCGAGATGAACATAGGTGAGGACTATCTTTTCGCCGGGCCGGAGGATACCAGGCTGATCATGGAGTATTACGGCAATCCGCCAACCGAAGCCGAGATGGGTATTGTTGTCCCCAAGGATGAGAACCAGAACTGGTTTATGGTCCTGGAGTACTTCCCGGTAGGCTATGTCCGGGATGATGACCGGGATGAGATCGATGGCGACGCGATCCTGGAAAGCTACCGCAAGGGCACGGCAGAGGGGAACAAGCAGAGGGAGAAACTGGGAGCGCCTCCCTTGCACATAACCGGCTGGTATGAGGAACCCCATTACGACGAAGCCACTCACAACCTCACCTGGGCCATGCTGGCCGAGAGTGAGGGCCGTCAGGTGGTCAATTACAACGTCCGTCTCCTCGGACGGGGCGGATACTCCTCAGCGATCCTGGTGACCGATCCGGACACCCTCTCCGCGTACAAGCCAATGGTGGATTCCATGATCGCCAACTTCAACTACAAGACCGGCAACAGTTACCTCGAATATGTTCAGGGGGACAAGGTCGCCCAGATAGGCCTGACAGCCCTGGTCGCGGGGGGAGCGGGCGCCGCGGCGGCCAAGCTGGGGCTGTTCCAGGCCCTGGCCAAGGCCTGGAAGGCCATCTTTGTCGGTATCGCGGCGTTTTTCACCGCCATCTGGAGATTTATCAAGGGAATATTCGTCTCCGAGGACCGAACGACCATGAGGACGACACCCGATTCGTAGACCCGAACGGGCTGATCAATTCCGTTGACGAGCGGAGTTCGCTCTCCTGTGAGGCGACAAGGACACTGATTATCTATGGACATCCAACATCTTCTCAAATTGCTGTTCCCGTACCTCGTCATTCTCTATGTCGCCGATTGTCTGACCGTCGTGCGCCCCGGGCATCCGCTGTTCACATCCAGGATCACCGGTAAAACGGTCCTTAAAAATTCTGGCCTGACCCTCACGGCAATCCTGCCCGTTTCCTGGAAGGTCATATCCCACAATGTCCCGGTGCCCCTGACCGAGTCGGGGATCTACCTTCCGAGATACAGCGGCAGTCACCATCCCAGACCCTGGTCCGAGGAGGATTTTGTCTTCGTGTCCTATGAGGACATCGAGACCGTATCCGTTGAGGGGAGGACCTTACGTGTGAACGGCAAATGGTCCATTTCCATGCCCTCTGCCAATGCGGCCCGCCGGATTTTTTCAGCGGTCGATGAGATCAGGGAACTCCCCGCGCAGTCCCGGGAGGAAAGGATTGGGGCAATGGTATCGGCTCCAGCTGAACTGGGCCGGGCTCGAGAGGAATTGGACGGTATCCGCCAGGACCTTGCCCCTCTGGAATTCTGGTCCACTTTTTTCTTTGCCGGTCTTTTCCTTCTTCTTCCTCTGACCCTGTCTGGGCGGGTTCTGTTACCCATGACCGTACCCCTGGCGGCCACGCTACTATCCGTCTACATCCTGATCCTGATCCTGTTCGCCAGGACCCACGCGAAATTTTTCCCGCAGGGGAAGTGGGAGAGGGTCGAGGCTGTGGCCGGGCTTCTCCTGCTGCCCGTTGGTGCTGCCCACGCGGTCAGCAAGCTGACCAGGGACGTTCTGTCCGGTTTCGACCATCTCACCCTGGCCGCGCTTCTGGTGCCGGACAGGTTGGGAACCGTTCTTCGGGACGAGCTGCAAAGAGCCTCCTTTTCAGCCCGGCTTGGAGGTCCGGGGGACCTGGTGGGTTACTGGCAGAACAGGCAAGGGTTCATGAGGAACCTGGCCGGGATCTCCGGTGTCGAGATCAGTGACGGTGACTTTGTGCGTGATCGGGCTGATGAACATGCTGCCGGGTACTGCCCCCTGTGCGGGGCTCAGTACAGGGAGGGTTTGGTAATGTGCTCCGATTGTCAGGTTGCCCTGAAGCCGATCTGAAGGGAGCGATTAACCGTGTCCACATGGACGGTCGGCCCGTGAATGAGGGGGACCGCCCTTGGGAATATAAAGTCGGAGTTAACGAAGCTCTGAGAACAGGTTCATCGATAAGGGAGGGTCTCATGAAAAAAGGACTGATCTGGATCGTGATTGGAATCGGAGTCATCGTCTATAACCATGTATCCGCAGGCAGTATGCTGGTCCTGCGCGGGACGAACATCGACTACGGGTACATCGCCATTGGGATCGGAGCGATCGTGATGGTCGGCTCCATGTTCGACAAGGAGAAACAGGCGCAGCGGTAGGCACCTGCTGGAAATTCGATCCCCAAACGGCCCACAACGGTGGGCCGTTTTTTTTTGGCCCCGTGCCCCTCCCTGGCGAGAGGAATCCAAAACGATACAAAATAGTCTTTGCCTGGTAATAATTCTTTATCCATCACCAAACATTTACCGACCGATGCCCAGGGAAGTTGAGTAGGTGGTGGCGATCAGGCGTGGTATATTCGACCAAACATTTTTGCGAAGGTCAAAGGGGAAACGCATATATTTCTGCACCTATCCCCAGCCCTGACCTTTGCGCGAAATTGGAGACGTCCCCATGGCCGATTACTCGAAGGACTTCGGGCCCTTTCAGGGGAGGGTGTGGTTGAACAGCGCTCAACAGGGGCCCCTTCCCAGGGTGGCCGCCGAGCGGGCGACGGAGGCCATCGCCTGGAAGGTCTCGCCTCATCTGATGACCCTCGACCTGTTCCGCCGGGTACCCCGCCGGCTGCGGCAGGCCCTGGGAAGGCTCATCGGCGTAGCGGCCGAACAGGTGATCCTCGGCAACAGCGCTACCTACGGGATCCACCTGCTGGCCAACGGCATCCCGTGGCGGGAGGGAGACGAGATCCTCCTGGTCAAAGGGGATTTCCCCACCGATATCCTCCCCTGGCTGGCACTGGAGCAAAAAGGTGTCCGGATCCGGTACATGGAGCCGAAGAATACCCTGCCCGACGCCGACGAGCTGAGGGCATGCCTGACGCCGTCTACCAGGCTGTTCTGTACCAGCTGGGTGCACTCCTTTTCGGGGTTTACGGCCGATCCCCTGTCCCTGGGGGAGGTCTGCGCCACACAGGGGGTCGTGTTCGTCCTCAACGGCTCACACGCCCTGGGCGCCCGGTCGCTGGATCTGACCGCTGTTCCCGTGGACGCCATGACCTGCGTGGGCTACAAGTGGCTCTGCGGACCCTACGGGACAGGTTTCGCCTGGGTCCGCCCGAAACTCCTGGACACCCTTCATTACAACCACGCCTACTGGGCAACGGAGTTGAAAAAGGATTATCTCCTGAAGGAAAATGCTGATCTGACCTTCAGAGAGGATCCGGGCGCCAGCAGGTATGATGTCTTCGGTACGGCAAATTTCCTCAACTTTTACCCCTGGACGGCCGCGGTGGAATATCTCCTGGAGACCGGTATCGACAGGATCGCATCCCACAACCAGGGGCTGGTGGACCGCCTGATCGCCGGGGTGGACCGGGGCCTTTACAGCCTGGTCAGCCCCGAGAGGGGGCCCGGCCGCTCCACCCTGGTGATCCTGACCCACCGCGAACCGGCACGGAACAGGGAGATTTTCGAGAAGCTTCGGGTGGAAGGGATCGATGTCGGCTTGCGCAAGGGAAAATTGCGAGTCTCCGCCCATCTGTTCAATACGGCCGAGGAGATGGACCGGCTCCTGGAGGTCCTGAACCGGTTCTGATCCTCGGAAAAACCAGGTTCATCTCCATAATTCGCACCGGAAGGCTGTCTCTCGCAAAGCCGACCGGCTTGGCTTTCAGCCTCGCCGCGGGAGCCAAGGTTCGCCGAGAAAGAGTTCAGGGTCTACTCCACAGGGGGCACAGAAGGGGTAATGTCGAGGAAAGTGTAGAGGCAAAAAGTCAGCGGAGGCTCCATTGACCTTTCTCCTTTTACCTTTCCCCCATAATCTTTACAATTTTAGAATCATTCATACCTCCCAACCGGACAAGAGGCAAACCATGGATCTTAAAACAGAGCTCCATGAGGAGATCGAGCGGCTCACCAGGGAGCATCCCGCAAACCGCTTCTCGGAGGGCCAAGCTTACTTCGACACGCCGTTGGTGGGCTTCGCTTCTGCGACAGATCCCCTCTTTGATGGGTACAAGGACATAATCGGCCCTTTCCACTGGGCGCCCACTGAGATTCTCGGGCGGGACGAGGGAACGGTGGTCAGCTGGATCCTCCCCATTACAGAACGAACCAGGGTGAGTAATCGAAAACAGGACAGATACCCGTCCTTGGAGTGGGGAAGGACCCGGAACTTCGGGGAGAGGTTCAACGATGAGCTGCGAAAAGCGGTGGTCCGGTTCCTCATCTCCCGCGGTTGTCACGCGGTCGCCCCGATGCTGGCCGATGGATGGGCCAGGGTCGATGACCCCCGGATCGGATTGGCGTCCACCTGGTCCGAGCGGCACGCGGCTTACGCCGCCGGCCTGGGTACCTTCAGCCTCAACGACGGTCTGATAACACCCCGAGGCATCGCCCACCGGTGCGGGAGCGTGATAACGGACTTTGTCATGGAACCCAGCGCGCGACCCTACAGGGACTACCGGGAGAACTGTCTGACGTGCAGGGGCCTGGAATGCGGCGTCTGCATACAGCGCTGCCCGGTGGGCGCCATCTCCCTGGATGGGCACGACAAGCACCTATGCCAGCGGTACACATCCGGCCCTGGTTTCCAGGCTCTCAAGGAGGAGTACGGTGTTTCCGAGTTGGGGTGCGGCCTGTGCCAGACGGATGTGCCGTGCGAGGATGCTATTCCGGAAGGATGAGAGGCGAATTCAAAATCCCACATTGCAAAGTCCAAAATCCAGAGCTTGCCACGCCGTAGCCTCTTGACCGTCGACCTGTCCCGTCATAGCTCAACGGGCGAAGACGGAAGCTTTAGCGGAGTCGGTTGGCGAAGGCGGGTCCAAAATCCAAGATCAACTATTTCTCCTTTGCTCCGCCTGCCCTGACGCTGTTTAAGGGGGATTCAATGGAAAATTCATCTGTTTCCGTTCTTGCCGCATTAACCGTCAAACGGTACCCTGACACCTGGTCCGGTATTTACCGGACCCGGTGCAACCATTGACAACGGAAGCCCCTTAATGCTGCCCTATCTGAACATACCTGAGTTGAAGATATTCGGCCCCTTCGCCATCAGGCCCTTCGGAGTGCTTGTTGCCACTTCCATCGTCCTCGGCTACTGGCTGTCTGTGCGTCGGGCAAGACGGATCGGCATGGACGACAAGATCATGGCCGACGCTATTTTCTGGGCTGTCGTTTCGGGATTTATCGGTGCCCATCTGTTCTGGACAGTTTTCTATAACCCCGGGCTGATCGTCGAGAGACCGATCATCCTTCTGTTGGTCTGGAAGGGCATCTCCTCCTACGGGGGTTTTTTCGGGGGGGCTCTGGGTGCTTACCTCTGCCTCCGGGGGAAAAAAGTCCCTGTTCTTGGATACATCGAGTCCCTCTTGTTCGGCCTCGTTCCGGCCTGGGTGGTTGCCAGGATGGGCTGCACGGTCGTCTTCGACCATCCCGGCCGTAAGACGGGTTTCATACTGGGCATGGCCGACAGAGCGGGTGTGGTGAGACACAATCTCGGTTTCTACGAGATGATCTGGACCCTGTTTATCTGCCTGTTCCTTTACGGGTTCAGAAAACAGAGGCTCTTCGAGGGGTTCCACATCGCCCTTGTCATCTTTCTCTACGCGCCGATGAGGATCTTCTTCGATGGCCTCCGGGTGGATGACCGGACGTGGTGGGGACTCACGCCGGGTCAGTACTTCTCCATCGTGCTCCTGGTCATAGGAACGGTGTTGGTGATCAGGGGAGTGAAGGGTAAAGAAATTAATTCAAATATCACGGCTCACCGGAGCGGTAACGGCTCCTGAGCGCCTCCAGGGTCCGGTATCCAAGGTATCCCAACGGAGTCAGCCGTTGAGCCTTCTCAACCAGCCCGTTATAGTCGCTCTGAAACCTGACCAGTGCCTGGGCGGTCGCGCCCTGGTCGCCATCGATCTCTCCTTCGTAGAACTCCAGGTCCTCGAGGACGGACTGGATCAGCATGTAGGCTCCGATGCGCTCTGGCCTGTCGATGTGAGTGGCGATGAAATCCCCATATTTCCTGATCTCCCGCTCAAGAAGGAAGAGCCTGTAGTAGAAGTTGGATTCGAGATCGATCATGCGACGCTCGGTCTGAACCATTGCCCGGAGCCGCTCGAGTGCCTGGTAGGAATCCAGGTCTTCTCCCAGGATCTCGTTGACCTGATTAAGGCTGATGGACGGCCCCCTGTTGGTCGGACCCCCTGGAGGTTTTTTCGATTGGAGTTCCTCTGTCAACCGGGCGTTCTCCGATTCAAGGTTCAAAATAGCCGCGCTCTGGGAACCGGCGGTGTCAAGTCTGAAAAGGGAGGTCTGGACGGTTCCTCCCCGGTAAACTGTGAGCCCAAGAACCAGGGTCGACAGGGAAAGGCCGACGATGAGAACGAAAACCAGCAGTTTCGGCGTGAGCTTGAGAACGATCAGGTCTATCCAGGATTTTTCCCGTTTCAGGGGAGGCATGAACTGATCATTTCCGTCTCTGTCCGAATGCATCAATAGATTTCGGTATTTCAGCTGTCTTTTCTTTTTCGGATTCAGTGGATCCATGAAAGAGTCCCTCAGTGGGCTAAAACACCTGGCGAATTATAACAATTATCGAACCATTAAAAACAGCCGGTTTTTTATCGGCAAGGGTTTTTAGGAAAGAATTAAATTCGACTGTAAAGTGGTAAATTAAAAATGAAAGTGGAAAGAGTTTGACTTTATTCTTTTACCTTTATCCATTAACCTTTAACTTCGGATTCAACCCTGCCTGGAATACTGTAATAACCGGATCCGCAAACTGACAGGGGAAGAATGAGACCTTTTCACAGATTCAACGTTCTCATTGTTTGTTCCCTTTTCGCCCTGATGATAACGGGACCAGCCATCGGGGAGGAGAGTGAGGAGGTCTCCACCCCTGCTGGGTGGAAAGTAACCGAGTCCGAGCGTCTGTTTATCGGCAACAGATCTTTCACCGTCCAGATCCATGAGGAGGAGTTCCAGGAGGAGGTTCCCAAGGGCCAGGTCCCCCTCTGGGGGAGGACCGTTCAGGAGATCCGCATCCTGGACAGGGCTGGAAGCGTCCACTTCGCCGAGGCATTTCACGTGCCCCGTTTCAGCACCGGTTTCGAGTACAGCTTCAGCGTCATCCCCTATCTCCTGGTCGGTGAGACATGGCGGGGGATCCTGCTTGTGAGGGACGCGATCCCCTCGGCTCCTGCATCGGGAAGAAGCATCCGGATCTTCACCCGGCAGGGGGAAAAGGTAAGACCGTTTACTCAGTGGTTGACTGTTTACGGTGGTATCAACGGCATTTCCCCCTCGGCCAACGGCAGGATCAGGCTCCAGGATGGTCGGATACCTTTCACCGTGTGGACGGGATACTTCGGGGTCGTTGTTCCTCTATCAGTGGACCTGGAGAATGCTCGGACGAGGATTCCGGAGGGACTTCGCACTTTCTCCGTCGAGGATCGGATGCCGGAGTTTTTCAGAGACCCGGATCCCGTGGAGCTGTACGTCCAACCGCTGGAAAACTCCCCTACTATCAGCGTTCCGGTCAAGCGTGACAGCCGCATCGAGTATATTGAAGCGTTGACTGAGGCGAGCTTTGTCGGTGAAAAGACCCTGGAATTAAGGGTTCAAAAACCCTGGCTCCATTTGCGTGTGAACGGTCAGGAGGGTTGGGTGCGTGAGGAAAAGGACCTCATCAAGGTGGGTCTCTCGCCAGCGGGGTAGGGAGTCTTCGGTGTCCAGCGCCTCACGTCCAGGACCCGATGTCCATCGCTGAACTGATTCTATATTCCGGATTTCAAATTCCAAAAAAGACGAGTTATCATTGCGGGTCCCGAACTTGGCTGCTGTAATCTTGTCCACCAGTGAGGGAGCGGAACCATCTCGGGACAGGTAAAGAGAGATCATGGATCAATATAGGTACCGCCTTTTGGCCCTTTTCCCTTAATTCTTTCTGCTTTCCTCTCTCTTTTTCCCATCTCCATTCTCGAATATCCAGTTTCTGATCTCCAATCGCCATTTTCCATTCTCCATACCCGATGCTAACATTTAATTGGTGACCACTACACCCGTTTCCTCCCACAGAGAGGTGGGGGCATAGAATTGGGGAGGTGTGAAATGCGCGTGGAGACAGATCTTAAGCTGGGTTTCAAGGAAGTGCTGATCAGGCCGAAGAGGTCCACCCTCAGGAGCCGTGCCCAGGTTTCACTGGACCGGAACTTTACCTTCCTGCACAGCGGCAGGGAGTGGACCGGCGTACCGGTTATCGCCTCCAACATGGACACCGTTGGAACTTTTGAGGTGGCCAACGTTCTGGCCCGATACGACATGCTTACGGCCATCCACAAGCACTACAGCGAGGAGGAGTGGGCCCGGTTTCTGGAAGGCAGGGAGGAGGGGATCTACGACCGGATCATGGTCAGCACCGGAATTGCCGAACAGGACCTTAAAAGGCTTGACCAAACCCTGTCCGCCCATCCCGACCTCAGGTTCATCTGCATGGATGTGGCCAACGGTTATGCCGAGATCTTTGTTGAGGCCCTCCGTAAGGTGCGCGACACCTATCCCGACAAGACCATCGTAGCCGGAAACGTGGTCACCGGTGAGATGGTCGAGGAGTTGACCCTGTCCGGCGCCGATATCGTCAAGGTGGGCATCGGTTCCGGATCGGTGTGCATCACCCGGGTCAAGACGGGGGTGGGTTATCCGCAGCTGTCAGCGGTCATCGAATGTGCCGATGCCGCCCACGGGTTGGGTGGTCGCATCATCTCGGACGGGGGCTGTGTCAGCGCCGGGGACGTGGCCAAGGCCTTTGGCGCCGGCGCCGATTTCGTCATGCTTGGGGGAATGTTCGCCGGTCATGACGAGAGCGGCGGTGAACATGTAGAACGGGACGGCCAGCACTACAAGCTCTTCTACGGCATGAGTTCTTCGACCGCCATGGAGATGCACTCCGGCGGCGTTGCCGATTATCGGGCCTCGGAGGGTAAAACGGTGGAGGTTCCCTATCGGGGTCCCATCGAGGAAAGAGTAAAGGACATCCTGGGGGGGACACGCTCAGCCTGCACCTACGTGGGCGCTTCCGCTCTCAGAGAGCTGACCAAGAGGACAACCTTCATCCGGGTCCTGGAGCAGGAGAGCCACGCATTCAGCTGATATAATAATTAAAAACCCCCTCGATCAGAGATTCGAGGCGGGGATCTTGTGTTTTAGGGTGCCGCCATGGGGAGCAAAGCTCAGAAGAACAGGATCCAGGACCTGCTTTCACTGGCAGATATTCGCATCGATGGCGGCCGTCCCTGGGATATTCAGGTTCACGAGGACAGGTTTTACGGAAGGGTCCTGGCTCAGGGGGCTCTCGGGGTCGGGGAATCCTACATGGATGGATGGTGGGATTGCCGCGCGCTGGACGAGTTCTTTCACCGGTCCGTGAGGGCCAGGCTCGACGAGAAAGTGGCCTCCAGGGGGGCGGCAATCATCAGCCTCAAGGCCAGACTTATCAACCTTCAGACCCGCAGACGGTGCTATAAAGTCGGGGAAGCCCATTATGATATCGGCAACGATCTCTTCGAGACTATGCTCGATGATCGGATGATCTACAGCGGAGCCTACTGGCGGGACGCTGATGATCTGAACCAGGCCCAGACGAACAAGCTCGACCTTATCTGCCGTAAGCTGGCAATGGAACCGGGCATGAGGGTCCTCGACGTGGGGTGCGGTTGGGGCGGAACGGCTAAATTCGCTGCCGAGCATTACGGGGTGGAGGTCGTCGGCGTGACCGTCTCCCGCGATCAGACCACCCGGGCCCGGGAGATCTGCCGTAGCCTGCCGGTTCAGATCCATTTTAAGGACTACAGGGCCATCGACGGGAAGTTCGATCGAATCCTGTCGGTGGGAATGTTCGAACACGTCGGGGTCAAGAACTACCGGACCTACATGAAAACCATAGCCCGTCTGATGGAGGACGATGGTCTGTTTCTGCTCCAGACGATCGGAAGCAACCGATCGGTGACCACCATCAACCCATGGACGGATCGCTACATCTTCCCCAATGGTCTCATACCCTCGGCCAGGCAGATCGCGGAGGCCTTCGAAGGGATCTTCATGCTCGAGGATTGGCACAGTTTCGGCCAGGACTACGATCGGACCTTGATGGCCTGGTATGAAAATTTCGAGGCCGGATGGCCCAGACTCAGGGCCCGCTATGGTGATCGTTTCTACAGGATGTGGAGGTATTTCCTCCTCAGCTCCGCCGGGGGGTTCCGGGCCAGAAGGGATCAACTCTGGCAGATCGTGCTGTCCAGGAGGGGCGTGCCGGGTGGCTACCCGGCGCCGAGGTGAGGGCTTCACCAGAGGTTAAGGGCAAAGGTTAAAGGTTAATGGAGAAAGGTTGAAGAGGTTTACGCTTTCTCCTTTCACTTTCCACTTTCCGCCGACTTTATACATGCCTCCCGAATTCCGCCACCTTCGGATGGACAAGCCGGTCATAATCGCTGTAGGCGATCCTGGCGGCCTCGTGGTGCGTGCAGGCGTTAAAGACGATGCTTTCCTGCTCCGCCAGATGTTCCTCCACCCAGACCGGGATATCGTAGAGATTCCCGAAGGGCGGCATGGCTCCGAGATCACAGTCGGGGAAGAATTTCCCGAAATCGGCCTCGTCGGCGAGACCGACCTTTTTGGTTCCCAGGGCTTCCCTGAGCAAAGCGAAGTCGATACTGTAGTCCGCCGAAAGGACCAGCATCACCAGTTGCCCATCCGCTTTGGCCATGACCACCTTGACCATCTGGGCCCCCGGCACGTGTAGCCCGGCGGCCTTCTCCTGGGCCGTGAAGGACTCGGAATGGTACATGATATCGTAGGGTACGTTCTGTTCCTCGAATATCTTTTTCAACCTCTCGCTCACTGCCATGTTTCAGTTACCCCCCATCATTGGAATATGGTCACAGGGTAATTATATCAGGTGATTGATAATTTAGGCCTGAGAGCTGAGAACTGAGACGTTTCAATCCCCGACCTATCGACCTGTCGATTCAACCAAAAAGTGGCTCAAATGGTAAATTGCTTGGTCATACTGTCTCACAGTCGCCTGTTCGCCCTGTCCACGCGACAGGGTTCCCCATTCTCCATTTTTCCCGACCTGACCGGGTTCTCTGCAGCAAGAGCTTTATGGTAAGCTTCTCCTGTTAATAAAAACCCGGGGTTCCATTGAATTCCGAACCAATGTTTTCGAGGAGAACGATCATGGACAAGATGAAAGCGGTACGTATCCATTCCTACGGCGGCCACGATGTCCTCGCTCTGGAGGAGGCTCCTGTACCGGATATATCGGAGGACGACGTGCTGATCCGTGTCCACGCAGCCGGCGTCAATCCCGTTGACTGGAAGGTCCGGGCCGGATATCTGGAGGGAATGCTGTCCTACCATTTTCCGGTCATCCTGGGTTGGGACGTTTCCGGTGTGGTGGAAAAAGCCGGATCTGAGGTCACCGACAAGGAGGTGGGGGAGGAGGTCTATGCCTTTACCGATATCTCCCGTGACGGGGCCTATGCGGATTATGTCGCTGTTAAGGCCGGGTTCACAGCCCTGAAACCCAGATCCATCGACCACGTCCAGGCGGCGTCGATACCGCTGGCTGCCCTTACCGCCTGGCAATCCCTGTTCGATGCGGCGGACCTCACGGCGGGGCAGACGGTGCTTATCCATGCCGCGGCCGGCGGGGTGGGCAGTTTTGCCGTCCAGTTTGCCAGGTGGAAAGGCGCCCGGGTCATCGGGACGGCTTCGGCCCGCAACCGGGATTACCTGATCGATCTCGGGGCCCACGAGGTTGTCGATTACACCCAAGTTCCCTTCGAGGATGCGGTCAGCGATGTCGATGTGGTCCTCGATGCTGTGGCCGGGGAAACCCAGGACCGCTCCTGGCAGGTGTTAAAGGAAGGCGGCGTCCTGGTCTCGATCCTCGGCCCCCCGGACGAGGGAAAGGCCGCCGAGAGGGGCGTCAGGGGGGTTGGTGTTTTCGTTCAGCCCAACGGGGCCCAGCTTGGCACCATCGCCGGGCTTATCGAAGAGGGGCATGTGAGGACCAGCGTAACGGAGGTCTTTCCCCTCTCGGAAGCAGGCCGTGCCCACGCGTTGAGTGAGACGGAACATGTGAGAGGGAAGATAGTATTGGAAATTGGAGATTAGAGATTGGAGATTAGAGATTGGAGATTAGAGATTGGAGATTAGAGATTGGAGATTAGAGATTGGAGATTGGAGATTGGAACCCGTGCAGGAGAGACCTGGAGGGTGAATGATGAAGGATGGAGGAGGAATCATCAAGGCCTCCCCCTTTCCCTTTTTAACCTTCACTCTCCACGTGTCATTTTCCTTCCCCCATTCCCCCCGGAAACCGATCCAGGTAGATCCTGCGGATGCGTTCGGGCCACAGCGACTGGAAATATCTGATGATGGACCAGATCTGATCATCCTTCAGTTCATCGCCGAAGGAGGGCATGGGTGATCCAGGGTCCGGGGAACCCTCCTTCACGTACTCGTACAGCAGATCGGGGCCGTGGTGCCAGGTGTGCGCGGTGCCGTTGAGCGCCGGGGCGATGCGTGAACCGTCTTCGCGCCAGCCACCGCTGAGGTTGTCCGCATCCTTCCCGGCACCCTCTTTGCCGTGACAGGGCGCACAGTAGTTGTGAAAGAGGGCCTTTCCGTCAGGAGCGCTGCCAGCCGAAAGCACAGCCGGTATGAGCGAACCGGACATAAGGCCTGCAATAAGCAATGCGGCGAGGTGTCTCGGATTCATTATCCGGTCCTCCATCGAAGGATTTTCAGTACACCAATATATCATTCAGCCCGTCTCGGTGCTCAGTCCCCAGTTCAGGGTTCAAAGTTCTCATTTCTGGATTTTTACCATCAACCCCAATCCAGTATCGATAATGACGGCAAAGAGGCCGACCAGGAGGGCCCCTTCCAGGATATAAGCCGGGTTCTCCCCGATCAGACCGGCGATAATAGGTTTTCCAAGACCACCGGCGCCGATGGTCGCCCCGAGGGTCGCTGTCCCGATGTTGATCACCGTGGAGATCCGTACGCCGGCCAGGATGACCGGGGCCGCCAGGGGCAGTTCCACTCTGGTCAGAACCTGGCCCGGAGTCATCCCCATGCCTTGAGCGGCCTCCAGGACGGCTGGATCCAACGCCTCGATGCCCGCGATGGTGTTTCGGATGATCGGTAGCAACCCATAGAGCAGCAGGGCGATAATAGTCGGTTTGAATCCGAAACCGACAACGGGGACTGCCAGGGCCAGCACGGCCACAGGTGGGAAGGTCTGCCCCATGGAGGCCAGAGCGTTGACTGCGGGGAGGAAATCACGGCCCCAGGTTCGGGTGGCGAAAATACCGGTGGCCAGACCTAATAATGTGGCCAGACCGCTGGAGATCCCCACCAGGGCAATGTGTTCCATGACGAGACGGCGGAAGGGGGCCATGGCGTAGATGACCGTGTCCAGGTCAGGGAAGAGAAAGGTCATTGACCAGGACCAGGGCAGGGTGGAGAGGACCAGGAAAATAAATGCTCCCATGAGCACTAGTAAAACGAGGATCTGTCGGCGCTTGCTTTTGGACATAATTTTAGTGGCAGTCTGTATTCAGGGTGAAGTCAGAGCCCAGATGCCGGCTTTTTGCTTCGTCTTCGTCCCTACCCTGAGCTTAGTCGAAGGGTTGCTCCTTCGTCTTTCTTTCCCCTTTTCCCTTTCCACTTTCCACTCTCTTAAGCATCCAGGATGTCTGAGAGCCGTATTTCCCCCAGCAGGTTCCCTCTCTCGTCCACCACCGGTGCGCCTCTGATCCCCTTCTGGATCATCCTCGAAAGGGCCTCCCGAAGAGTGGCGTCCGCGGCGATGGCTTCCGTGTGGTGATCCATAGGGGTCATCGCTTCAGCCGCTGTCGGGGACCCCAGTGTCAGATCGTCCTGATCGAGCCAGCCTATGGGACGGTTTTCGGCGTCCACGACCCAGACATATCTGCGGTCCTCAATGATCCTGGCAGCCTCTGATGGAGGCCGGTCCGCAGCTATGGACGGTGCTTCGACGGTGAAATCGGTCGCCGACAGGCGCGACAGACGTTTGAGGGCACGGTCGGTACCGATGAATTCCAGGACGAAACGGTCGACAGGGGAGGTGAGGATGTTCTCAGGTGTGTCGTGTTGGACAAGCCTGCCATCCTTCAGAATAACGATCCGGTTTGCCAGTCGGATAGCCTCATCGATGTCGTGGGTGACGAAGACGATGGTCTTCTTCAGATCCCGCTGAATGCGGGCGAACTCGAGTTGCAGTGATTCCCGGGTAATGGGATCCAGGGCGCCGAAGGGCTCATCCATGAGCAGGATGCCAGGATCGGCTGCCAATGCCCTGGCCACTCCCACCCTCTGGGCTTCTCCGCCCGACAGCTGCCTCGGATACTTGTCCCGGTATTCGGATGGTTCAAGGGAGAACAGTTCCAGAAGCCCTTCGGTACGGTTGTCGATGCGACCGGTGTCCCATTTGAGAAGTCTCGGGACAACGGCGATATTCTGGGCCACCGTCATATGGGGAAAAAGCCCGACACTCTGAATGGCATAGCCGATCTGCCTCCTGAGTTCCTCGGGCCTGAATTCGGTGATATCCCTGTCGTCAATGGCGATCGTCCCGCGAGTGGTCTCAATGAGCCGGTTGATCAGGCGCAGAGTGGTCGATTTACCGCAGCCTGAGGGTCCGATGAGGACGGTGAACTCCCCCTTGTGGATGCTGAACGTCAGATCATCGACGGCCGTGGTTCCCGGGTACTCCTTGGTCACATTGCGGAGGCTTATCATTTCAGCCCCTTAGGTTCGACGATGACTATCAACGTGCTCATAGCAGCGTCGGCGGCCACCGCGATAACGATTGTTGGCACGGCTCCAAGGAGAATGAGATCAGTGGCCGCCTGGCCCAGACCCTGGAAGATAAAAACCCCGAACCCGCCGGCCCCGATGAGGGCGGCTACTGCGGTTAAACCGACAGCCTGGACAAGAGCTGTTCTGATTCCGTTCAGGATGATCGGTGAGGCGATGGGCAGTTCAACCCTCCACAGCAGCTGGGCACGGGTCATCCCCATCCCCAGACCAGCGTCCACGGCCGCTGGGTCAACGGTGGAAAATCCGGTGAAGGTGTTGCGGGCCACCGGAAGGAGCGAGTAGGCCGTCAGAGCGATGATGGCCGGCGCAGTGCCAATACCGGAAATACCCATCTTTCCCAGCACCGGGAACCTGCCAATAAGAGCGGCCAGGACGGGGATAAGGATCCCAAAGAGGGCCAGGCTGGGAACTGTCTGAAGTGTGTTGAGGGTGAAAAAGGTAGGCGTGCGAAGTTTTTTCACCCGATGAGCCACCATTCCCAGGGGGACGCCGAGGAGGAAAGCGATACCGACGCTCGACACAGCCAGGGCCATGTGGATCCGGAGTTCCCCGAAGAATCTCCCTCTGCGGTTGATGAACTCCCGCATCAGGGAAAGGGAATCGGTCCGTCCCGAAACCAGCAAAATGAGGCAGGATGAAAAGGACAGAAACACCGCGGTCCCAAGGATGATCCTGGCACCCCGGGAGCGCTGAAAGGAGTTTGTGATGATCACGCCCAGAGCGAACACGGGGATCCAGAAACCCGGGCCGAAGGATACCCTGGCAACCGGTCCCTGAATTTCGGCCACCAGGGCGGCGTGCCGGCCGGCAAGAAATAGCAAACCCGGGATCAGGGCGCAACTCAATAGGCAGAGCAGGCTGTGGCGGATCCGGTCCTGTGACTTGATGATGGTAAGAAGGATCAGAACGAGCCAGGTGGCAACAATGACCCAGCCGATCCAGTCGCCGGCTGTCTTCCATAGAGAGACTGCGGATCCGCTCACCAGGCGGTTGGGACGAAAGATGACAAACCCGAACCCGAACAGAGGCAAGGCTCCGAGGATCGAAGCGGTGAGCGAGACCTTTTCGACGGAAAAAATCCGACGCACTATTCTTTCATTCCTAATTCCAGGCCCCATATTCCCAATGATTCTCCCGTTAGCGAGGAGTTACATCCCGAAATTCTGGAATTTGGAACTTGAAATCTGGATTTCAGTCTCTATTTCAAAAACCCCTTGCTCTTCAGATATTCCCCCGCAACCGCTCTAGCATCCATGCCCTGGACGGCGATCCTGGCATTAAGGGTCTGCAGGGTGACCAGGTCCATGGACTGGAAGACGGGTTTGAGGATCCCCCCGATCTCCGGCTTCTGGTCCAGGATCTCTTTTCGCACGATGGGAGCCGGCTGGTAGACGGGCTGGACACCCAAAGTGTCCTCCAGGACCACCAATCCCAGGGCGGCCAGCTGGCCGTCCGTACCATAGGCCATGGCGAAGTTCACCCCGTTGACCCCTGTAGCAGCGGCCTTCTCGGTCTGGGCTGTGTTGCCGCCTGACAGGGTGAGGAGCTGGTCCTTGCGCAGGCTGAAACCGTAGGCTTTCTGGAAGGCAGGAAGCGCGGCGGCACTGTTGACGAACTCCTCTGAACCGGCGAGTTTGACCTTACCCCCGCCATTGACGAATCGTGCGAAGTCCTCCAGGGAAGCTATCCTATTGGCCTTGGTGACGTCCTCGCG
Source organism: bacterium (assembly GCA_041559575.1). Taxonomy (GTDB): domain Bacteria; phylum BMS3Abin14; class BMS3Abin14; order BMS3Abin14; family BMS3Abin14. The sequence continues at coordinate 1,032 of JBFFDD010000002.1, read as the reverse complement.
TCCGGCAATGGCCCAGGTGTTGTTGGCCGGTGCCGGTGTCAGCCAGACGACCCTGTTCGCCTCCAGGTCCAGCTCTTTGACCTTCTCATACCCTTTGGCGGCGTCCTTCCACAACGGCGAGTCGGCCATGGAGAAGAAGAAGGCGCCGTTACCGGTGTATTCCGGGTAGATATCGATCTGGCCCGCGGCGATGGCCTTGCGGACCATGGGAGTCGGCCCGAACTCGGTCCTGTCCTCGGTAGCTATCCCGTTGGCCTCGAGCATGAGGATGATCATATTTCCCAGCAGAGCCCCCTCGGTGTCGATCTTTGAGGCGACCACCACCCTGTCGGCGGCCATGACCGGCGTCATCAGTGCCAGAATCAGGAACGTAACTGGAAGAGACAACAGGAATTTTTTCATCATTACCCCCTCGTGTAAGTAATCCGTGCCAAAATTGAAAAGGACAGGACTGTTTCAGGGTCACGGAGAATCGGAAAATGGAATAACCCCGTTACACCGTCACGCCGATACTCGATCACATCCCCTTCAGAATCGATTTTTTCAGTTCCCTCAGTCCGCCATCGCCCAGTTTGTCACCGAACCAGATGGCCATCAGCGCACTGGCGAAATCAGCCCCGGGTATTGTGGCCTTCAATTCGCCCTTCAGTGCCACAGTCGTTCCCCTGCCAGGTTCGTAAGTAAAGATGTACTCATCCCCCTTCATTGCCGAAGCGGTGAACAGGGATACAAACTGGTTCATGCGTTCTTTCAGGTCAGCTGAAGCTGCCGGCGTGTTGCTGTCGAATCCCTCCCGCCAGCCCTCCTGAAGCTTTTCCCCGTCCACCTTCTTGTAGACAAACCTCATCACGATGGCTTTGGCCTGATCCGAGCTTATGATCTCTGCCGGGTCAGTGGAGGGATTGGCCATGTATAGGCCGGCCACGTAGACCTTAACCTTGAGAAAGGTCTTGGTGCGTATCCCCATTCCCACCAGGGAGGCCGTCTGGCCTCCGACGGTCATGGTCTCGTCCATGGTCACCCCGATCAACT
>JBFFDD010000001.1:0-46745 GCA_041559575.1 bacterium | reverse complement strand
CAGCGACCTGAGGAGGGCGGAGGAGGTGGCCGGTGAACTGGGCACGTCCCCCTTTTCCGACTAACGGTCTCTCCTGCCTCAGGTTGACCTCGTCTCCATTGCCGTGCCGACGACCCTTCACTATGATGTGGCCAGGTCCTGTCTGGAGTCAGGCGTTCATATCCTGGTGGAGAAACCGGTCACCGAAACGGTTGCCGAGGCGGAGTCCCTCATCAAGGAGGCCCGGCGGCGCAGCCTTGTCTTTCAGGTCGGCCACCTTGAGCGCTTTAACGAGGCCGTGTTGGCGTTGGAGGGGGTGCTCCAAAACCCCATGTTCGTAGAATCCCACCGACTGGCGCCCTTCCGGCCGAGAGGGACCGACGTCAACGTTGTCCTGGACCTGATGATCCACGATATCGATATCATCCTGAGCATCGTTCCGTCTGTGATATCCTCAGTGGATTCGGTGGGGGTTCCGGTGCTCTCCGACGAGGTCGACATCGCTAACGCCCGGCTGCGTTTTGAGAACGGCTGTGTCGCCAACGTCACCGCCAGCCGGGTCAGCCGTGAGACCCTGAGGAAGATCAGGATATTTCAGCCCGACTCCTACATCACCATCGACTACCAGACACGCAAGATCTCCATTTTTCAGCAGGGCGGCGGGGGTGCCGCTGTTCCCGGCCTTCCTAACATTTCCATGGAGGAAAAGACATTTGAGAGCGGGGACGCACTTTTCTCGGAGATACGGTCCTTTGTCGATTGCGTGAGGTCCGGAACACCCCCTATGGTCACCGGAGAGGACGGTAAAAGGGCGCTGGAGCTGGCCCACGTGATCACAGCGAATCTCACCGGAAAAGCACCAGGAGACATTTAGTATCGGAGAAGCGGCGTATCGGGGTGTCGGTGAGAGGATAAGGAGCACTCAGGAGGCCTAACCAGATAATATTTTTGAATTTAATCCTGGAGCCTGGACCACAGGACATAAACATGGCGCACGGAACGGTTCTCTTCCAGAATCATCAATTCCCGCTCAAAGCGCCATCGATTTTCAACTGTAAACTGAAAACCTTGAACTGGAAACCCGTAAAGGGGAGAACCCTATGAAAATCCCCATGGTGGATCTGAAGATTCAGTATCAGGGGTTAAAGGACGAGATCGAGGAGGGCATCCGTCAGGTCCTGGACTCGACCCGGTTCATCCTCGGCCCGAACGTCCAATCCCTCGAAGAGGAGGTGGCCGCCTACTGCGGCGTCCGGAACGCTGTCGGTGTCGCTTCAGGAACGGACGCGCTTCACCTGGCTCTCCGGGCCTGCGGGATCCGCCCCGGTGATGAGGTGATCACGTCTCCCTTCACATTTATCGCCACGGCGGAGGCCATCTCATACATAGGGGCCAAACCCGTCTTCGTGGATATCGACCCGAGGACGTTCAATGTCGATCCCGACCTCATCGAAGAAGCCATAACCGATCGGACAAGAGCCATAATCCCTGTGCACCTGTTCGGACAGCCGGCTGACATGGAGTCCATCACCGATCTGGCCCGAAAACATTCCCTCAGGGTCATCGAGGATTGCGCCCAATCCTTCGGGGCCGATTACGGACAGACGAAAACAGGGGCCTTGGGCGACGCAGGCTGTTTCTCCTTTTTCCCGAGCAAAAACCTCGGCTGTTACGGCGATGGGGGCATGGTGGTCACGGATGATGACGCTGTTGCCGAGGAGGTCCGGGTCCTCCGGAACCACGGCAGCCGGGTTCAGTATCACCATTCGATCATCGGTTACAACAGCCGGCTGGATGAGGTCCAGGCCGTGATCCTCCGTGCCAAACTGAAACATATCGACACCTATAACCGTCTCCGTTATTCCAACGCCAGCAGATATACCGAAGCCCTCTCCGGCACCGAACTGACGCCCCCCTTCGAGGACGGAAAGGGAACCCATGTTTACCATCAGTACACCATCATGAGCGATTCGCGCGACGTCCTCCATCGTGCCCTGGGGCAATCTGGCATTGCCAGTGCTGTCTACTACCCCATCCCCCTGCATCGGCAGGAGGTTTACAGGGAGGAATGGAGGGAACTCACCCTTCCGGTCTCCGAGGAGACAGCTGCAAAGGTCCTCTCGCTGCCCATTTTTCCAGAGCTTTCGGAGGCCCAGATCGATGAGGTCTGCGCCACCCTGACAGGGGCGCTGTAACAGGATCATCGATGGGAAATGCTCAACCAAAACGCCGTGCCCTCATCGTCGCAGGGGAAGCATCCGGTGACCATCACGGCTCCAATCTGGTGACCGCCGCATCAGAGGTTGACACCGGCCTCTTTTTCTTCGGTGTGGGCGGCCCCCTCATGGAGAATGCCGGCTGTGAGATTGTCGTTCCCTATGAGGAACTCATGGCCTCGGGGTTCACTGAGGTCCTCGGTCATTTCCCTTCCATTCTCCGCGTTTTCAGAAAACTGAAACGCATCCTTTACGGCGCCGACCCTCCTGATGTCCTGGTTCTCATTGATTATCCTGATTTTAACCTCCGTCTGGCCAGACATGCAAAAAAAGCAGGGATCCCGGTCCTGTTCTTCGTCAGTCCTCAGGTGTGGGCCTGGCGGCGGGGCAGGGTAAAAAGAATCGCCTCGTCCATCGATCACCTGGCGGTCATCTTCCCCTTCGAGCCGGAACTCTACAGGGGACTTGACATTCAGGTCGATTACGTGGGGAACCCTTTGATGGATGAGGCCTTCCTCAGGATGGGACGAGAGGCTCTCCTTGACCATTTGAACCTTGAAACGGATGGTCCCATCGTGGGGCTGTTCCCTGGGAGCCGACAACATGAGATCAAATACCACCTGGACACGATCCTTAAGGCTGCTTCCATCATCGCCGCAAAGATCCCCTCGGCGAAATTCCTCCTGCCCCTTGCTCCCTTCCTCCCCGAGGAGACAGTGAAGGAGGAGGTGAAGCGGTCGGGCCTGCACATCACTTTAACCGCACAGCGGATTTACGATGTGGCCAACGCCTGCGATTCGGTGATCACCGCCGCCGGCACAGCCACACTTCAGACTGCCCTGATGGGGACACCCATGGTCATTCTCTACCGGATGTCCCCGGTCAGTCACGCCATCGCCCGCCGGTTGGTGAGGCTGTCCCACATCGGCCTGGCCAACATCGTTGCCGGCGAGGGGGTGGTCCGGGAGTTCATACAGGATGCAGCCACGCCGGAAAACATCGCCGGCGAGGTCCTTCGCATTCTGGAGGATGATCAGTACCGACAGCGCATCAAGCAGGGCCTGGCCGGGGTAAGGGACAAGATGGGCCAACCCGGGTGCTCGGAGCGGGTGGCACGCATCGCGTCGGAGATGAGTAAAAAATAGAAAATGGAGAATAGAGATTGGAGATTAGAGTCTGCTATGTGGGATGGGTAATCTTGAATTAATTGCTAATGCTCCAATTTCTAATGCTCTAATTTTCTTTTTAAACTGTAACTCAAAATTCTCTTACCTTGTGAACCCCCTCTTCGAGGATCCGAGAAAATCCATCAAACGCTCGATTTCAGGGATAGGATCGCCGCCGGCCTCGATCCTCCCCAACGCCTCGTCAAACCGGAGACCTGACCGGAAGAGTTTATCAAAGGCGTCCTGCAGACGGGAGATAACCTCCTCCTCAAAACCGGCATTTTTCAAACCGTGTTCATTAAGTCCGACAAGTTGGGCCCGGTCCCCCCTGACAACACTGAACGGCGGAACATCCTTGACGACGATGCATCCCCGGTCCACCGACGCCCACTCCCCGATGCGACAGAAAGGGTGCACGGCACAGAAACTGCCCATGTGGGCGCCATCCCCCACATCCACATGACCGCCGGGATTTGCCCCGCTCTCATACTTCGTCCCATTCCCGACGATGCTGTCGTGGGCCACATGGGAACAGGGCATAAAGATGTTCCGGCTGCCGATGGTGGTGACGCCCCTCCCGGTCACCGTCCCCCGGTGGACAGTCGTGCACTCCCCGAAGACATTATCGTCGCCGATGATAACTTCTGTATCCTCATCCCTGTACTTCAGGTCCTGAGGATCGCCTCCCAGCGCGGCAAAGGGCAGAACGCTGTTACCCCGGCCAAGAGTGGTCTTCCCGGTGATGACGACATTGGGGCCAATACGGCTTCCTGAACCGATCCTCACCTGGGGGCCGATCACACTGCAGGTTCCGATGGACACCCCTTCATCCAGCTCAGCGCCTGGATGGACCACCGCATCGGGGTGGATGACTGTTTTATGCTCGGGTATCATCACCAACTGGACGCTGCCCCTGGCTGATATCGGTTTCGTCCAGGGCAACCAGTGAGACAGCCTTTTCCGCACACTCCCTGAACAGGTTATCCCCTCCCATGAGAAAGCATCGCCCAGCCTCCACGGCCAGTACACCTCCCCCGGAAGCTGACAGGGACGAAACCGTGCCGGGCCCAACGGTTGGGACGTCGAAACGGAAATCATGGTTCGGGCTGGAGACCTTAACCACGATGTTCTGACCTCCGGTTATGGATCCCGCCCTGGTGACCGTTTCATCGGTGCCCTCCATGCCCTCCACGGAGACCACCGCGAGGTCCTTCACGACCACGGTCTGTCCAATGTCCAAACCTGCTATGGTCTTGGCGATCCGCCAACCGAATCTGGCATCCTCCATCTGGGCCTCCGTGGGAAGTGGTCCTGCCAGGTGCCCCGCTTCGGGTACCAACTCGGGAACCGTTTCGATGAGCTGCCTTACACGGAACCCTTCCGAGATCAGCAGATCGACGAAACCTCCCAGGATGGAGGATCCCCGCCTGTCGGGGAGGGAATTGAGAAAGTCTACCAGTCGGTCATCGAAATCACCGCTGGAGAAGAGGACTTCATGGGGGAGCTTTCCTGCCAGGACGAGATCCCTGGCACCGGACGCCCTGAGTCCGTCGAGAAGGGCCTGCAGGCGTCCTATACTGAACCACTTGACATCCCGCCCCGTCACCTCAATGGCCGGGTCGGCGGCGCCCTTGAACGCAGCCACGAAGAGGGGTGTCCCTGCCCTCTCCACCGCTCGGACGACCTCGAGGGGCAGGTCGCTGAGGCCGGCCAGGAGGCCGATCTTCTCTGAAGGGACGGTCACCGGGTGATGCCCCTTTCCGAGGTCTGTATGAAATCGATCATTTCCCGGACTTCCTGACAGGCGACAACTTCCTGTTCAACCTTCACCAGGGCATCCTCCAGCTTGAGGTCCAGCCGGAAAATGATCTTGTAGGTTAATTTCAATGCGTCGATGCTCTTCGGGGAGATTCCTTTCCTTTTAAGTCCGATGAGATTCAGGCCAAACAACCTGGCCCGGTCACCCTGCGCCTGGGTAAAGGGCGGAACATCCATAACCACAACCGCGCCGCCGGCGATCATTGCCAGAGATCCGATACGGCAGAATTGATGGATCCCGGCCAACCCCCCGATGATAGCTCCGTCGCTGATGGTCACGTGACCTCCAAGGGTGGCGGCGTTGGCCATCACGACATCGTTTCCGATGACACAGTCATGGGCCACATGGGTATAGGCCATGAACAGGTTGCCATTCCCCACCCGAGTGATCATTCCTCCACCTTCCGTTCCCCGGTGGATGGTGGCGCATTCCCGGATCTGATTACGGTCGCCAATGACAACTTCACTCTCCTCACCATTGTATTTGAGATCCTGGGGCTGGGCCCCAACCGACGCGAAGGGAAAGATCCGGTTTTCCCTGCCAATGGTTGTCCTGCCGTCGATGAACACGTGGGAGTCCACCACCGTCCCGGAACCGATCTTCACATGAGGCCCTATCACTGAGAAAGGACCGACTCGAGCACCCTGATCGATCTGAGCCCCCTGGTGGACCACCGCCCGAGGATCGATATTTGTGCCCCGCTCGGATCCCATGATCAGTCGCTTTCTCCAGTTGGAACATCGGCCTGGTCGGCGTCGATGAGCATGGCTTTCATCTCTGCCTCGCAGACCAGATCATCCCCCACATATGCCTTTCCGGCGTAACTGGCGATTTTGCGGCGCGATTTGAGGATCCTGACCTCACCCCTTAACTGATCCCCTGGAACCACCGGTTTTCGGAATTTGACCTTGTCGATGGACATGAAGTAGATGATCCTGCCTTCCAGGTCGAGATCCGTGGATTCCGATTCGGAAACAAAGGAGAGGATCCCGGCCACCTGGGCCATAAATTCGATGATCAGTACCCCGGGCATGACCGGATGGCCGGGGAAGTGACCGAGAAAGAAATTCTCGTTGATGGTAACGTTTTTTATCCCTACGGCCCTCTGGTTCGGAACAACCTCCTCAATTCGATCCACCAGGAGGAAGGGGTACCTGTGGGGCAGGATTTTCATGATTCCACTGATATCCATACTCAGATCTCCTCTTTTTCCCCCTCGGACAGCCTCTTTACAGCCTTTTCCAGCTCGGTGATCCTTGATCTCATGGAATCGAGGTTTTTAACCAATACCGTCGACCGTCTCCAGTGACTGGCTTCAGCGGCCGGGATCCCCGCGACCACAGTACACGCCGGCACGTCTTTGGTAACCAGGGATTTGGCCAGGGCCACAGCCCTGTCGCCTAACTTCAGATGGCCAGCTATGCCCACATGACCGGCCAAGGTGACACTGTCCCCCAGGGTCGTGCTTCCGGAGATACCCACCTGGGCAACGATAAGGCAGTTTTTGCCGATCTTCACGTTGTGCGCGATCATGACGAGGTTGTCCAGTTTGCATCCGTCGCCGATGACGGTCTCCCCCATGACCGCCCGATCCACGGTGCAGTTCGCTCCGATCTCCACATCGTCGCCGATGATCACCGTGCCCGCGTGGTGGATTTTTTTATGTTCATGGCCGTCTCTGGCAAATCCGTAACCGTCACTGCCGATAACTGTGCCGGCGTGGATAATGGCACGGCGCCCTATAACGACTTCCCTCTCCAGAACGACATGGGGATGGATGGTCGAATCGTCACCCACCCGGGCACCCGGTCCTACGTGAACACCCGACATGAGGGTGACCCGGTCGCCGATAACCGCCCCTTCGCTGACAACCGCGAAGGGTTGAATCGATGGATCTGCCCCGACTCTGGCCTCATCGTGAACATAAGCCTGAGGGCTGATTCCGGCGCCCTTATACTCACAGCCGTGGAAGACCTCCATGGCCCTGGCAAAGGCCAGATAGGGATCCTCGACGAGGAGAAGGTTTTTGCCTTCCGATACCGTGCCTTTCGAGACGATGACGGCTCCGGCCTCGCTGGAACCAAGCAGGTCAGTGTATTTTGGATTGGCGACAAAGGTCAGATCCTCAGGACCGGCCTCCTGAAGAGGACGAACCGCCGAGATGACCAGCGAACCGTCCCCGACCAATTCGGCGTCGATCCGTCCTGCCAGTTCTTTCAGGGAGAATCTTCTCAATTACCACTCCCCCCTTGATTCTGCTCATTGTAGATCTTGACCACCCTCTCGGTCAGGCTGAGGGTGTCCTCGGCGAAGATAACCCCACTGCTGCTCTTCTCGAAAATGACCGTGTACCCCTCTTTCTGGCCGATCTCCCGGGCGATATCCACCAGCCCTTCCAGGATCCTTCCCGACAGGGCCTGATTCTCCTTCTCCTCCGCTTCCTTGGCCCTGCCCACGAACTCGATGAGTTCCCCTTGCATCTCCCGGAATTTCTGCTTCAGTTCCGCCTGGGCGTCCTCACTGAGGACGGGGCTTTTGAGCTTCTCCTCCATGGAAACCAGCTCCGCCTGCTTGGCGTCGATCTCCTCCTGCTTGGCGAGGTGTTTCCGCCTCAGGGTCTCCTTGGCCGCCATCCCTTCAGAAGTGGCGTTCAGAGCGCTCTGAAGGTCAAGGATGCCGATCTTCACGATGGACGCCGCTGCAACACTTTCCGGCCTGGCCATGCTGAGAGCAACCAGCAGGGCAGTAGTGAAATATAGCAATCTTTTCATCATCCCGATATCCTCCTGACAGAAAATCAGTGTCTAGTGTCCAGGGTCCAGTGCTTAAGAACTGTAAACTGCAAACTGAAAACTGTAAACTCTGGCGGATTTAAAACAACGCCCCGATGGAAAACTCCCATCCCGGCTGCTCCTCACCCGGTTCGGGATCCAGGTTGAAACCCCATTCCAGCCTCAACAACCCCATCGGCGAATACCACCTGAAACCGAATCCCGCTCCGTAGCGCAGATCCCCGGGATCGATCTGTTCATCCCCGTCCCATACGTTTCCGAAATCGGCGAAGACAACCCCTTTGATCCTGGCCTGCCGTACGAGGGGAAACGCAGCCTCAAGGTTGACCAGGAAAGAGCGCTCCCCACCAAGCGGCTCTCCGTCCTCGTCGACGGGCCCGACTTCCCTGTATTCGAACCCCCTCAGGGAATAAAGCCCTCCCATAAAGAACCTTTCAGAAACCGGAACGTTCTTCCCATTGTAAGCGTTCACCGACCCTATCTCCAGGTGGGCCGATCCTATAAGGTCCTTGTACAGGGGATAAAAATAGCCAATCTCGACGATGTTGCGGATAAAGTCATTGGTTCCGCCCAGAGACCCACCGGCGACTTCCGAGGACATCCTTATCAGGTATCCCTCCCGGGGGTCCAGTGGATAGTCCCTGGAGTCGTATCGATAGCTCAGGGTTACAGACGATGTGGTGTTTTCCCCCTCCTGGCTCTTGATCAGATTGGATGCGGTGTCCTCGATGTTGAAGATATTGTAGTCCGCGTAACGGTAGCTCAGGGACAGGCTCGAGAAATCGGAGAATCTGTATCCGACCCTCAAGCCGCCGCCGACGCTGTCCTCGTCGTAATTGGAATATTCCCTGCTGGTATCGAAAGCATCCAGCCTCAGGGAGTAATTGCCCGACAGAACCCTCGGCTCGGTAAAGCTGAGATTGTAACTGCTTTTCTCGCCGCCAAATTCCGTGTCAATCTTAACCCGCTGACCTCGGCCGAACATATTGCTCTGGGCCAGGGAAAACGTGCCGACTAATCCATCGATGGACGAATAGGCGGCACCGGCGGTCAGGGTACCGCTGCTCCCTTCCTCCACAGAAACAATGAGATCCGCCAGATCATCCTCTATCCTGCGCACGTCAATGGAGACCTTATCAAAGAAACCCAGGGAACGGACAAATCGGCGGGAATCGTCCACCTTCTTCTGGCTGAAAAGGTCCCCCTCCAGGATGCGTATCTCCCTGCGGATTACGTAGTCCCTCGTCTTGACATTTCCTGAAATCTCGACCCGGCGTATCCGCACCAGGGGGCCTCTGTTGAGCAGGAGGGTGAAATTCGCCTTCTCTTCTTCCGGACTCTTCAACATCCTGGGATCGATCTCGGCCCAGGCATACCCCTGATCCCGATGGGAGTTCTCGAGCATCCTGATATCATTCATGAGGGCACCCCGTTTAAAAACGTCACCGGTCCTCTGCCGCACGTCCTCTCTGATGAAATCGGGAAAACCGTCCCAGTCACCACCGAACCGGATATCTCCAATTCTGTATTGAATCCCCTCGTCCACTGTCACGGCCACGTAGAGCCCCTCGCCCTCCGGATGGACCAGGACCTCGGGGTCACTGATCGCAGCGTCCAGATAACCCCTCTCCATGTATAGAAGCTGTATCCGTTTCAGGTCATCTTTCATGAGATCCTGGTTCAGGACACCCGACCCGGATAACCAGCGGAGTGGTCCGACCTCCTTCACCTGCATCACCTTCTTGATCTCCATGTCTCCCAGGGCGCGGTTGCCCCTGATATCCAACTCGGTGATGTGCGTTTTATCGGACTCCCGGACGGCAAAAACGATCCTGACCCCCCGCTCCTCCTCTTCGACCCGGGCGTCAACTTTGGTATCGTAATATCCCTCTGCCCGGTATGCGCTGGTTATGGCTTCCTTCTCCTTTTTCAGGTTGACGGGATCGAAGAAACCAAAGCTCCTGAAGCCCTGGGCCCTCTTCAGGGTCGATTCGTCAAGGGCCTTATTTCCGGAGATGGAAACACCCAGGATCATGGGAAGTTCTTTGACCGATACGTGAACCACGATTCCCTTGTCGGTGACCTCTTCTTCAATGCTGACCCGGCTGAAGGTGTTCAAGGCAAACACATCTTTAACGCTTCTGGTTATCAGAGCCGGGTTCCAGGGGTCACCCACCCGCCAGGCCAGAACATTTTCAATACTGCTCCTGTCGACCCTGACATTCCCCTCCACCTCAATAGCAGCAACGGTGGACGCGCTCCAGCCCGGAACGACGAGCGTCACCAATAGAAGAAAGCCCGCCAATGAAACAAGAGATAAAAGGTGTCTTGCTGGTGCCACTTTTCGTCAGGCCTCCGGATTAAGAACACCGTTTTTCAGTTCAAAGCGGCGGTGAAATTTAGCGGCCATGTCCCGATTGTGGGTAACGATGAGGAAGGTGGTTCCCAGATCACGGTTGAGCTCGAGGAACAGGTCCTGGACCGAACCTGCGGTTCCGGCGTCCAGGTTGCCGGTGGGCTCATCAGCCAGGACGAGGGCTGGATTGTTCACCAGGGCCCTGGCCACCGCCGCTCTCTGTTGTTCCCCGCCTGAAAGTTCTCCCGGACGGTGATCCATCCGCTCCCCCAGCCCCACCCTGCCCAGCAGGTCCTGGGACCTTTTAACCAGGCTTTCCCGCTCCTGACCGGCGATGATCCCGGGCATCATGACGTTCTCCAGACAGGTAAACTCGGCCAACAGATAGTGCATCTGGAAAACGAACCCGATTCTTGTATTCCGGAAGGTGGCCAGATCCGTCTCCGAGAGATCAAAGATGTCCCTTCCGCCGTGCAGGACCCTTCCCGTGGTCGGTTCATCCAACCCGCCCACGATGTGAAGAAACGTACTCTTTCCAGCCCCTGACGCTCCCAGGATCCCAACGATCTCCGTGGGGCGGAGCTCGATCTCAGCCCCCGAGAGGACATTGATAACCCGACCGCCCTTCGTAAACCGTTTGTGAAGTCCCTCGGTCACCAGGACTGAATCCGAAGTTCCGTTATTCATATCGGAGGATCTCCACCGGGTTTAAGGCTGAGGCCCTCCGGGCCGGATAAATAGTCGCTGCGAAACTGACGGCCACCGCCGCCAGGCAGATGGACATGATATCCAGCAGTTTGATCTTTACCGGAATCGTGGTGACGTAATAGACGCTGCTGGGAAGCTCGACAAAATTATATCTGGCCAGAGCCCAGGACAGGATTAGTCCGAGGACCAGGCCGAGCAGGGTGCCCCCGAGTCCTATGATCAGACCCTCCAGCATGAAGATCCGGCCGATGGCCTCCCTGGTGGCGCCCATGGCCTTGAGAATGGCTATCTCGCGGCCCTTCTCCATGACCACTAAGATAAGGGTGCCGATGATATTGAAGGCGGCCACCACGATGATGAGGACCAGGATGACGAACATGGTGATCTTTTCCAGTTTCAGGGCGGAAAAGAGGTTCTTGTTCATATCCTTCCAGTCCCTGACCCAGAAGGAGAAACCCAGGGCCTCCTGAAGGGACCGAGCGATCTCGCCGGTGCGGTAGATGTTCTCCACTTTAACCGCGATCCCTGTGACCCTGTCCCCCATATCGAAGAAGGAGCGTCCGGCGTCCATGGTCACCAGAACCAGCCCGGTGTCGTACTCGTACATCCCGGTGTCGAAGATCCCCCTGACCACAAATCTCTCCATAAGGGGAACCATTCCGAAGGGAGAAGATATCTCCGAAGGGGAAACCAGCGTTACGGTATCACCCGGCCGGACCCCATGCAGCCTCATCATCTCGATGCCGACAATGATGCCATCCCGATCCAGGTCCGTGAGGGATCCTTCCACCATGTTGCTGGCAAGGTCCGTCACTCCCCCTTCCCTGACGGGGTCGACACCTCGGACCACAACACCGTTGACATCCCCGTTCACCTTTATGAGGGACTGTCCCATGACGTAGGGAGCCGCGGCAACGACACCCTCATGCCCGGAAACGGCAGCGAGAACCTCCTCCACCCCATCTATTCCATCGCTTCCCTGGATGACGATATGGGAGGTCGTCCCCAGGATCCTATCCTGCATATAGCTCGAAAACCCGGTCATAACAGAGATAACGGTGATCAGGGCCGCCACTCCCAGAGCCACCCCGAGGATGGAGATGACGGTAATGAGGGACACAAAAGCGTGCCGCCTGCGCGACCGCAGGTGACGGAGGGCCACCATCCATTCGAAGGAGAGTCTCAACGGCCTACCCTACGGCTGAACGTTTCGTTGATGGGGAAAAAGGATCACATCCCTGATGGACGGGGAGTCCGTGATCAGCATCGCCAGACGGTCTATTCCAATACCCTCCCCCGCTGTGGGAGGAAGGGCGTATTCGAGGGCGTTGATGTAATCATGATCCATCCTGTGGGCCTCCTCGTCACCGGATTCCCTCTCACTGACCTGCTGCCGGAAGCGATCCTCCTGATCTCGGGGATCGTTCAGCTCGGAGAAGCCGTTGGCGATCTCCATGCCGGCTATGAAGAGCTCGAACCTCTCCGCAACCTCCGGCGATTCGTCGCTGCGCCGGGAAAGGGGGGATACATCGATCGGATAGTCGTAGACGAAGGTCGGATCCCGTAATTCGGACTCCACCAGGTGTTCGAAGATCTTCACGTGGACTTTACCCAGTGGATCCTTTTCAGTCGCCGGAATGTCCCTGGCCTTGGCGTATTCGAGGGCCTTCGCCGGGCTCTTAAGGGTTTCGTCCTCAAAACCATCCAGTTCCCCGAGGGCCTCGAAGAAGGAGATCCTGGAAAATGGTTTGGCGAAATCCACATCTATCCCCTGGTACGTCAGCCTTTCAGAGCCGATCGTTTTTCTGACGACCTCCCGCAGGAAATCTTCGGTGAAATCCATCATTCCCCTGTACTCGCTATAGGCCATGTAAAATTCCAGCATGGTGAACTCTGGATTATGCATGGTGGAGATCCCCTCATTCCGGAAGTTTCGGTTGATCTCGTAAACCCTCTCAAATCCGCCCACGACCAGTTTCTTCAGGTACAGTTCCGGAGCGACCCGGAGAAACAGATCCATATCCAAAGTGTTGTGATGGGTGACGAAGGGTTTCGCAGTTGCCCCCCCAGGTATGGGCTGCATCATGGGAGTCTCGACCTCCAGAAAACCCTGGCTGTCGAGGTAGTTTCTCATATTGGTGATCAGGCGGGTGCGGGCACGGAAGGTCTCCCTGACTTCACTGTTGGCAATCAGATCGACATACCTCTGGCGATACCGGATCTCAACATCCTTCAGACCGTGCCACTTTTCAGGGAGGGGGCGGACGGACTTGGACAGCAGTATGGCACTGGCGGCCATGATGGTCAGTTCACCCGTCCTGGTCACAAAGGGTGTCCCGGTCACACCGACGATATCCCCCACGTCCCACAGTTTAAAGTGGTTGTAACCCTCCTCGCCCAGGGTGTCCTTCTTTAGAAAAACCTGGATCCTGGCTGAGGAATCCTCCATGTGGATGAAAGAGGCCTTCCCAAAATTCCTGACGGCCATAACCCTTCCGGCAAGAACATATTGCGCCCCGGAAGCCTCAACCTCTTCCGGAGTCCGGTCCTCCATTTCCCGGTGGACGTCCGCCGCCCGGTGCTTCCTCTCGAAATGGTTTGGATAGGGATTGATCCCCAGGTCCCTGATCTGCTCGACCTTTTCCCTGCGGATCTGATGAAGCCTGCTTTCGCTTTCCTGGCTCATGGATGCGGGTCAATCCTTCCTTTTAAATAAAGGTTTTCCGACACTTAAAGGCAAGTTCAACAACGTAATAGACCCCTGCGGATTCGTCAAGGGATTATAACGGCGAAGGAGTATCCAGTATTCAGGATTCAGAATTCAGCGGGAATTAATCTCTCTCCCGTGACAATTTCGCATCTAGCCTGCTGAATACTGACCTCTGACAACCGATTACTTGCTACTCCAATTATCATTTCCTGAACAGATTAAACAGAACCGTAAGAATGATACTGATCACGATACTTGTGGCTATGGGGAAGTAGAACACTGTGTTCCTCTTGCGGATGACGATGTCCCCCGGGAGTTTGCCCAGCCACGGGACCCTGGGGACGAGAAGGAGGACGACGCCCACTGCCGCCGTGATGATCCCCACTGTGATTAGCATCTTTCCGAGTTGACTCACGGGCCTTCGATCTCCTCGAGCATCTGTTTGATTCCCTCCAGCATGCTGTCCGCGTGGGTCCCGGCCCAGTAGATCCTCCGGCACTTCGAACACCGTCGAAAAGCCTCGCAGGAGGCGTAAACGTAACGGGGTACTCTGTCTTCAGCCTCGGCTCGGGCCATTTCGGTCAGTTCGGTGTTGCACTCCAGGCAGCGGCTCAAAGGAACGTAGAGACAGTCCAGGCTCCTGAGAAGGGGGACCACCGATGTGAACTCCTCCCCCACATTATCTCCATCGATCAGATATGCCATGGAACGGAGAGAGCTCGACAATCGTCTATCCTTTGTCAGTACGAATCTGGATTCCAGTTTTGAAGTGTAGCGGACCAGGGAATCGTCGGCATCTGGATCGTAAAGGACATCAAGACCGAGCATGCGAAGCCTTCGGGCCAAGCGACCGAGCATGGCATCGGCCAGAAAACGGGGCGGGGTCTTTGTTCCATTCGGCGGCATGAGATTTAACCACAGAGGACACGTAGAGAGGAACAGGTTTAAGGTTTGAGGTTCTTAACATTCTTATTAGTTCCCAGTCCTCAGTACTGACCCTCCCCTGTGATCTCTGTGGTAAAATTTCCGGATTATGGCAGAGCTGCCGGATCGAGGACCAATGTCCCGCTGGGGAGATCCTCAGCCGTCAGGACCGCCTCGGATCCTCCGGGCCTGGACACGGCATCCCGGCCGGCCAGAAAGTCGTCCACAGGGGCGATGGGGAAATCAACCCCTTCCGTCTTGAAGTGCATGGGGATCACCAGCTTCGGGGACAGGGCGCTGATAATGGAATCTGACTCATCGCTTCCGATGGCGAAGACTCCTCCTACGGGAAGAAAGAGGATGTCCACCGGTTTGAGCTGATCAGCCACGTCTGCCTCCAGGGTGTGTCCCAGATCGCCCAGGTGGCAGAGGGAAAGACCGTCGACCACGAAACGAAAGATGATATTGTCACCACGTTCGGACCCCTGAGTGGTGTCGTGGAAGGTCGGGACTCCCCGTAGCATCACTTCCCTGACGGTCCTGTCCCCGGCCTCACTGATAACATCCGGGTTCCCACCCACCCCGGACGACCAGTTGTGATCCGCGTGGTCGTGGGATACCAGGACGAGATCCGCTTCAACCGAGACAGGTTCGTACTTTACGGCCCCGTCGTAACATCCCGGTTCGTATGGATCGGTGACGATCCTGGTGCCATCCGCCGACTCAATGAAAAAACATGCGTGCCCGATGTACTTGATCCTCATTTCACCCTCCCCTGGGGTTGCCGCCCCCCCGTTCCGCTCTCTTACCTCTTAATCGCCGGTTTCCTGCTCCCCCGCCTCCTCCGAGGATCCTTCCGGTTCCTCTATCGTCTCCTTGTTTACAAGGAGGATGCTCCTCACTTCGATTCCAGCGCCCTGCAAGGCCTTTCTGACGTCCGGCATGGAAGCGTCAATGACTTTAACCATGAAGTTGCTGTGAACGGCCAATTTTCACCTCCTGGCATGGTCTCTGAAAGACGTAGTTTACAGTTTCCGGTGTTCAGTTTCCAGTTCAACCGCAACTGGCCAAAATTCAGATAGTATCCGATAACATTCGGATAAATAATAACAACTTCAAACCGCAAACCGTAAACTGGAAACTGGAAACTTTATTAACATCTCCCTGTCTATTCGGTTACGGTGGTCTCCTGGGCTTCCGAGATCTGTTCATAGGGAGCGAGGAGAACGATCTCGATCCTCCGGTTGGCGGATTTGCCTTCCATGGTCTCATTGGAAGCCGCCGGCTGATACTCCCCGTAACCGGCTGCGGAGAGATTCGCCGGGTCGATACCGACCTTTTCCTGAAGGAAGTGGACGACCGCCAGTGCACGGCTGGCGGAAAGCTCCCAGTTTGTGGCAAACGTCTCCTTGAGCTTACCCCCAATGGGTACGTTGTCCGTATGACCCTCGATCTGAACCCGTTTGCCCTCGATCTTGGCCAATTCCCCCCCCACCTTGGTCAGAACCTCAATACCTGAGGGTTTCAGGTCTGCCCGTCCGGAATCGAACAGGATCTTCTCCACGAGGTTCACCGACAGCCTGTCTTTCATCCTCCTGATCTGGATCTCCCCTGCCTCGATCTCGCTCTTGAGGCCCTGGACCAGTTCATCGTAGGTGGATTTGAGCTTCTGGAGTTCCTCCTCCTTGCGGGTTCGAACCTCCTTAAGCTCCGCCTGTGCAGTCTTAAGGTCAGCGGTTAAAACGTTGTTCTGACTCTCTTTACGGACGATTTCCTCTCTCAATTCGGCGTTGGTTCCCTGGAGCCTCTTGTTGATCTCCATTGTCTCCTGAATGATCCTCGATTGGGAGACCTCCTTGCTCTTCAGGAGTTCCCCCAGGCGGTCATTCTGATCCTTGAGCTCATCGTTGACCGCCTGCTGGGTCTCCAGCCTCGACAGGAGTCCGTCAAGTTGCCCGCTGAGTTCCTCCCCCCTGCTCTGACTGACAGTCAGGTCCTTCTGGGTGGTGGAAAGCTCATTCTTGAGGGTGGCGCTCTCGTCCAGACACTGCTCCAGATTGGTCGCGCACCGGTCCGCTTCGTCCTTCTTGAGCAGATAGTCTTTCTTTGATACGCATCCAACAGAAAAAGCGAGAAGGATACAAATCCCCGAAATCAACGCGGTTCTGGACATGGCAATACCCTCCCTTGACCCGGAATAGAAAAGAACCCTGACCGGTGAAACGTTATCGCACAACACCCTTAAGGTCAAGAGAAGGTGCCCTTCGAGGTCCGGTTAAAGGGGCGGGGAGGTGATAATGGATACTACAGACCTGCTGTCGCTGTTTTATGACGGACAATAGGTAATGTAAATTATGAGTGTTTAGCCATAACTTACCGAAATATATTTATATATTTCAAATAAAAATTCTTGGGTAAGGGTCTGAAGTCCCCGTTTCCGGTTCCCTTTTCCCGGTTCTCAGCTCAGGTTCACCGGTTCTAAAGAACCTTAAAAGGCGTGGGTACAAAGGTGAGCACAAATACCAACAGCGACAAAAACCCGATCTTCCTTCTCCTTGAATCGAGTTCGATGTGGGGCATGAGGACAGGGGGGTGCCGGATTCCCAGGAAAACGAGCAAAAGGCCCCAGATGAGCCACCCT
The DNA here is from genome assembly GCA_041559575.1 of bacterium. GTDB lineage: Bacteria > BMS3Abin14 > BMS3Abin14 > BMS3Abin14 > BMS3Abin14. The sequence continues at coordinate 29,434 of JBFFDD010000001.1, read as the reverse complement.
TCCCAGAAAAGAATGCCCATACCGATGAGGACGAGGTGAACAATTCGAGCCACGAGGTCGAACCGGTCCGGGAACAGGGCCTTGGCGATGTGGCCTCCATCCAGTTGCCCGACAGGCAGGAGGTTGAGGGAGGTGACGAAAAGTCCGATCCAACCGGCGAAGCCCACCGGATGGAGGATCACTGTCGCCTCAGCGGGCAGGTCGCCGATGACCAGCTTTCCGACAAAAAGGACGATCAGACTGTCCCCAAGGGCAAGGCCTGGAGTCCCACCGCCGGCATCGGGCAGGACCTCGGAGAACATGAAGCCGATGAAAAGGGCCGGCAGAGCAATGAGGAACCCTGCCAGGGGTCCTGCTGCCCCGATGTCCAAAAGGGTCCTCCTGTCCCATATGACGCCCTTCATCCGTATCACAGCGCCGAAAGTCCCGATAATCGATGGGGCTGGGATAAAAAAAGGCAGGGTAGCCGGCACACGATGCCTGTGGGAGGTAAGATAGTGGCCCATCTCGTGGACCAACAGGATGGCCATGAGGGTCAGGGAGAAAGGAAGCCCGTGGACCAGGGCCGCGGGCTCCTTGAGGATGTTATATCCCCTCTGCATGGCACCGGCGACGGTGGTCGTCAGGAGCGTTGCCACGAAAAGAAGGATGTGGATGGTGTGGTTGTCTTTTGCCGGACTGACGTCGCGCATAACGGTTCCTGATATTCGGGACTTAAGTACAAAGTACAAGGTACAAGGTACAAAGCCTGAAGCTATTGTACTGTGTACAATGTACTATGTACTGATTCTGTTTCACCACAACCCCAGAATTTTCGCCAGATCGTCCAGTTCCCCCCTCATGTCCGGATCAACCTTGCCCGTCCCCCGGTGGATAAGGTTCCGCTCGACGAGGAAGGTCTTCATTCCCACCGCGGCGGCCGGCAGATCCTGCTCCACATCGTTGCCCACCATGAGGCACCTTTCCGGTTCCACACCGAGGGCATCTGCCATCTCCAGAAAATATTCCCGCTGGGGTTTGCATGACCTCATGTGGTCAAGGACCGACATTTTGTCAAACAGGCCAGGGGTCAACCTGCCCCAGCGAAGCCGCTCCTCCACGGACTCCACTGGAAAGATGGGATTAGTGGCCAGGGCGAGCTTGAGTCCCTTTTTCCGGGCTTCCAGTACAAACCGTTTCGCAGATGGGGCCGGCGCAGCGTGCCGGGCGTGACGTGGAAAAACATCGAGATAGTAGGATCGAAACCGTTCTTCGGCCAGGGATCTGTCAAGACCGGTTATCCCTTCAAAAATGCCATAATAACTGTCTCTGTTTGTTTCCCCGTCCTTCCGCGGCGATTCCAGGATGGCATCGATGGCCCCGTACAACCCTGCCCGAAAGGTCTCCGGATCCATGTGAGAGCGGAAGTGGTCCTGCATGGATTTTACCATCGTGCTCAGAAAAAAAGAGACCTCGATGTCAATCAATGTGCCATCGAGGTCAAGGAGCAGTGCCTGAATCTGATTCAATAGTTTGCCTCAGAGTGTGGATCAAGTTTGATCAGGGGCGAAATTTCCGGAAAGCGAGGCAGGCATTGGTCCCTCCGAATCCAAAGGAATTGGACAGGGCCACCTCTACCGACGTTTCCCTGGCTTCGTTGGGAACGTAATCCAGATCGCAGTCCGGGTCCGGGTCCTCGTAATTTACCGTCGGTGGGACGCGGTCCTCCATCACCGATTTGACCGAAATAACGGCCTCCACCCCGCCGGCAGCCCCGAGCAGATGGCCGATCATTGATTTCGTGGAGCTCACGGCCAGTTTGTAGGCGTGGTCCCCGAAGACTGTTTTAATGGCCTGAGTCTCAAACAGATCGTTGAACTGCGTGCTGGTGCCGTGGGCGTTGATGTAGCTGACGTCATCGGGGGCGAGACCGGCGTCCTTCAGGGTGCTCCTCATGCACTGGGCCGCTCCCGTCCCTCCCTCGGGAGGGGCTGTGATGTGATAGGCGTCCCCGGACATTCCGAACCCGGCTACCTCCGCCAGGATATTTGCGCCGCGGGCCATGGCGGACTCCATCTCCTCCAGGATAAGGACCCCGGCTCCCTCACCCATGACAAATCCGTCCCTGCCCTTGTCGAAGGGGCGGCTGGCCCTCTCAGGTTCATCGTTCCGGGTGGAAAGAGCGCGCATGGCGTTGAAACCTGCGAAGCCAAGGGCTGTGATGGTCGATTCGGTTCCACCGGCGATGGCGGCATCCGCATCTCCGTACTGGATCATCCGAAGGGCTTCGCCGATGCAGTGCGTCCCGGTGGCGCACGCGGTCACCACGCAGCTGTTCGGACCTTTGGCTCCCGTGAGGATGGATACGTGACCCGAGGCCAGATTGGCGATCACCATGGGGATAAAGAAAGGGGACACCCTTCTCGGACCCTTGGTGAAGAGGGTCTCCGCGTACTGCTCGATATATGGCAGACCGCCCATACCGGTGCCAACCACCACAGCGACCCGTTCCGCGTTCTGGTCATCGATAACCAGTCCGGACTGTTCCAGGGCCTCGAAGGATGCGAAGATGGCGTAGGAGATAAAAAGATCCATCTTTTTGAGCTCTTTGCGGTCGATTCGCTTTTCCGCATCGAAACCCTTGACCTCAGCGGCGATCTTCGAGGCATGGTCCGAAGGGTCGAATTTTGTGATCGGCCCGACACCTGACCTGCCGGCCAGAAGTCCCTGCCACGTCTCACTGACATCCAGACCGAGGGGTGATATCCCCCCAAGACCGGTGACAACGACTCTTCGTTTCACGTCGCTGCCTACCCCTGTTTTCCCTGAATATAGTTTATGGCGTCCTGGACAGTCTGGATCTTCTCCGCGTCCTCGTCGGGAATCTCGAGGTCAAAGGCCTCCTCGAAGGCCATGACGAGTTCCACCACGTCCAGGGAGTCGGCCCCCAGATCGTTGACAAAATGGGCATTGGCGTCGATGCCGTCGGCGTCCTGGTTGAGCTGTTCGGCGATGATCTCGTTTATTTTGCTGGCTACGTCCATTGGTCCCTCCTTAAAGGCAGTGTCTGGTTTCTAGTGTCTGGTTTTCGGATAAATAAATCCGCGCTTTTAATCAGTATTACATATTACACAAAGTCGCTCTGAATTCTAAGTTTTTAGTTCTCAGAACTTATCTCACAGCACTTAATCCTCAGCACTTGGTACTTGGTACCTGGTACTGTTTTTACATATACATCCCGCCGTTGACGTGGATCACCTGGCCGGTGACGTAGGAAGCTCCATCCGACAACAGGAACCGGACGGCTGCCGCGACGTCCTCTGGCTCGCCGAGACGCTGAGACGGGATAAGGGCCACCAGTTCATCACGGGCCTTTTCAGGAAGGGCGTCCGTCATGGCGGTCTTGATAAATCCCGGGGCTATGGCGTTGACTGTGATATTCCGAGGAGCTAATTCCCTGGCCAGGGATTTGGTAAAACCGATCACTCCCGCCTTGGATGCGGCATAGTTGGTCTGGCCGGCGTTGCCCATGGCACCGACCACAGAGGAGATGTTGACGATCCTGCCATGGCGCTGTTTCATCAAAGTCTTAACGACCGCCTTGGAACAGAGATAGGTCCCGGTGAGATTGATGTCGATGACGGTCCTCCAGGCGTCGTCATCCATCCTCATGAGCAGGCTGTCCCTGGTGATTCCAGCGTTGTTGACCAGATAATCGATCCTGCCGAAGGCCTCGAGAGTGGAGTCGATCATCCCGTTAACGTCCTCGGCGCTGGACACATCAACTCCCAGCCCCAGGGCCTTCACACCCCGGGATTCCGCCTCCCTGGCGGTTTCGGCAGCTGCATTTTCGTTGACATCCGCGGCAACGACATCGATTCCGGATCCGGCCAGATCCAGGAGAACAGCCTTCCCGATGCCCTGCCCTCCCCCCGTGACTATGGCGACGCTCTTCTCAACCATCTATACCCCCTGGTCGATTCAAAGTTCGATGGGTCCGATCGGCGACAGGGACATCTCTCTAATCCCCTTTGTCCATCATGACAGCCACCGCGTCCAGTTCCTCCGGTCTGCCGAAGGTCTGCACTTCGGCCTCCCGATGAATTCTCTTGACAAGGCCGGAAAGCACCTTGCCGGGACCGATTTCCAGGAACCCTCCCACCCCGGCGTCAGCGATGATCCGGATGGAGTCCTCCCAGAGAACGGGTGACGTTACCTGACGGATCAGAGAGGGCCTGATATCTTCAGCTGCGGACAGAGGTTTCGCTTCAGCGTTGTTTATCAGAACCGTCTTTGGACTGTCAATGAGGATATCTGCGAGGACCTCCTCCACGCGTTTGGCGGCTGGCTCCATGAGGCTGCAGTGGAAGGGAGCGCTTACCGGGAGTTCAACCGCCCGCTTCCCCCCCCTCTCCTTGAAAATCTCCACTGCCCTGAGGACATTCTCCTTCGTCCCGGCGATGACGATCTGACCGGGTGAGTTGAAATTGGCCGGCGAGACCACTCCACCATCACCAGCTGCCTCCTCACACAGGGCGATGATCTCATCCCTTTCCATCCCCATGAGAGCGGCCATGGATCCCTTGCCTGCCGGAACCGCCTCCTGCATCGCCTTTCCCCTCTCCCTGACCGCCATTATGGCATCCTTGAAAGAGAGGCTCTGCGCTGCAACCAGGGCAGAGTACTCCCCAAGACTGTGACCGGCAACAAAAGCGGGTTCGACGGGCAGTTGGGAGCCCATAACCCGGAAAGCCGCCACACTGACAGCGAGAATGGCGGGCTGAGTATTCTGTGTGAGTGTGAGATCTGCCTCCGGCCCCTCGAAGATAAGTCGAGTGAGGGCGAAGCTCAGGGTATCGTCAGCCTCCTGGAAGGTCTCCCTGGCCACCGGGGACCATTGGGCCAGATCTTTTCCCATGCCGACGAACTGGGAACCCTGCCCCGGAAAGACAAGCGCAAGCTTCATGACACGGCCCTCTTGCTCCTTACTGATTGAATGATCTGCGGAATGATCTCGAACAGGTCTCCCACCAGACCGTAATTGGCCACGTCGAAAATGGGTGCGTCGCCGTCCTTGTTGATGGCGATGATAACATCTGAAGCCTGCATTCCGGCAAGGTGCTGGACAGCCCCCGAGATCCCGCAGGCGATGTAGATTTTGGGCTGGACCGTCTTGCCCGTCTGACCAACCTGGTGCGAATAGGGTATCCACCCCGAGTCCACCACCGACCGTGAAGCGCCCACCGCTCCTCCCAGTTCGAGGGCCAGTTCCTCGATGAGTTTGAAACCATCCGGGCTCCCCACTCCCCGCCCTCCGGACACGATGATGTCGGCCTCTGCGAGGTTAACGGTGTCCATGACCTCTTCGACCACCTCGAGGACCTCCGTCCGCTGATCCAGCCGGGTGCCGTCGAAACCCTGGATAATGTGGACCTCACCTTTGTGATGGATGTCCTCCACTGCGGGGGAGAGAACCTTGTGCCTGACAGTGGCCATTTGAGGCCGGTGACGGGGGCAGATAATGGTGGCCATGATGTTGCCGCCAAAGGCGGGGCGAGTCTGGAGAAGGTCACGCGTTTCCGGATCAATGGCCAGGGATGTGCAGTCGGCTGTTAACCCCGTGTCCACCTTCGATGCGACCATGGGAATGAAGGATCTCCCCATGAAGGTTGCGCCGGCCAGGACGATGGACGGCTTTCTCTCCCTGATCAGGTCGGACAGGACCGAAGCGTAAGGGCCGTCATTGAAGTTGGCCAGAAGAGGGTCGTCAACATAAACGACCTCGTCGGCACCGTGGTGGACAAGGTCCCGTGCCGCCGACTCCATATCGTGTCCGAGGAGGATGGCCGTCAGCCTCTCTCCGAGGTCGTCGGCCAACTTCCGCCCTGCGCCGAGGAGCTCCATCACCACTGTGGAAACATTCCCCTGCCGCTGCTCAGCAAAGACCCACACCCCGGAGTAGGCGTCCTTGTCCAGGTCGGGCAGAACCGTTTCCGTCTCCTCACTGATGATGGCCTCCAGGGGACATGCTTCCAGGCAGGCCATACACATGGTGCACGCCTCATTGATATAGGCGAGCCCGTCGACCATCTCGATGGCCTCGTAGGGACAGGAATCGAGACATGCCTCGCATCCGTTGCACATATCCTTGATGACTACTACTGCCATATATATCCTCGTTTATAGTTGAATGCGGTGCACGATAATGGGCAATCTACTGCGTTCTCAGTCGTCGGAAATCCTCGATCACGCCCACGGCGTGACGGCCTTGTATCTCACCCATTCTCCTGCACCTTAAAGAAAGAAAATAAAATATGGTCATAATTCGATATTTAGAGCTTAAGTTTATAGATTTTTTACTTGGAACATGAAACGTGGAACTTGGAGCTGCTTTATATGATCTTCTGCGCCCTGAGATTGGCCACCAGCTTTTCGGCCATCACATCCGGATCCTCCTGCCACTTCTCACCCGCCTTCTTCAGCTCCGGAGAGAAGATCTTAACCACCCGGGTGGGAGATCCGTCGAGACCCAGGTGGACGTCCTCGACCTCTATGGCTGACCGTTCAATTCTCAGGATCTCTGCCTTCTTGGCCCTCATCTTTCCCTTCAGGGACGGGAGACGAGGCTCGTTGATCTCCTTGACCACCGTCATGAGGCCGGGGAGGGGCAGCCGAACAACCTCGTACCCCTCTTCGAACATCCGCTCCACAACCATAGCGTCCTCACCAACCTCTCTTACCCTCCGGACAAAGGCTACGAAGGGGATCTCCAGCTGGTCAGCGAGGGACGGACCGACCTGGGCTGTATCACCGTCAATGGCCTGTTTGCCGCATATGATCAGGTCCACCGGACCTATGGTGCGAATAGCAGCCGCCAGAGTGTAGGCGGTGGCCCATGTGTCGGATCCCGCAAAGGCCCGGTCGCTGACCAGGATTGACTCATCGGCCCCCAGAGAGATCGCCTCCCGCAGGGCGGACTCAGCCTGTGGAGGCCCCATAGTGATGACCTTGACGGTGCCTCCCTGGGCTTCCCTGAGTCGGACACCTTCCTCGATGGCATAAAGATCGAAGGGGTTGATGATGCTCTCCACCCCTTCCCGCACGAGCGTGTTGGTCTCAGGGTCGATCTTGACCTTGGTGGTGTCGGGGACCTGCTTGATACAGACGACGATATTCATCACAATCCTCATTGATTATCAGTGTCGGAGTGCCGGAGAAACGGTGTAACGGAGAAAGACCCCGACACACCGGCTCACCGTCACTCTTTTACACTTCAGCTTTTCTTCTGGGCATATTCCTTGATCAGCGCCGCGCCGATGACGTTTCGCTGGATTTGATTAGTCCCCTCGTAGATCTGGAGGATCTTGGCGTCCCGCATCATCTTCTCCACCGGGTATTCCCTCATGTAGCCATACCCTCCCAGGACCTGAACGGCGTCAGTCGTGACCTGGACGGCGATATCTCCTCCGTAAAGCTTGGTCATAGCCGAGACCTTGGAGATATCCTTCGCCCCGCTGTCGATGAACCTGGCCACAGAGTAGGTCAGGGCACGCGCCGCTTCAATTTTGGTAGCCATGTCCGCCAGCATGTGCTGGATCGCCTGGAACCCGATAATGGGCTGTCCGAACTGGTGCCGTTCCCGCGCGTAGTTTACCGAAACGTCCAGGGCACCCTGCGCCACACCAACACCCTGGGATGCTATCCCGGGTCGGGACATGTCAAGGGTCTTCATGGCCACCATGAAACCCATCCCCTCCCTGCTGATCAGATTTTCCGCCGGGATTCGACAGTTCTCGAAGATCAGCTCTCGAGTGGCGGAGGCCCGGATGCCCATTTTGTTCTCCTTCTTACCGAAGGAAAAACCCGGTGTATCCTTCTCGACGATGAAGGCCGAGGCGCCGCGGGGGCCTTTGGATTTGTCAGTCAGGGCGATGACGGTGTAGATGTCCGCTTCTCCGGCGTTGGTGATCCACTGCTTTGTCCCGTTGAGGACGTAGGAATCCCCCTCCTTGACAGCTGTCGTCCGGATCCCCCCGGCGTCACTCCCCGCATTGGCCTCCGTGAGACCAAAGGCGCCCAACTTCTCACCGGAGGCGATGTCCGGCAGGTATCTGGCTTTCTGATCATCGCTGCCGAAGAGCATGATGGGATAGGCCCCCAGGAAAGTCGCGGCGTAGGTCACAGAAACACCCAGGCATGCCTTGGAGAGTTCCTCAACAGCCAGGCACATCTCCATCACACCACCCCCGAGACCTCCGTACTCCTCCGGAACGGGAATGGTGAACAGATCCGACTGCGCGCAGGCCTTCATGACCTCGGTGGGGAACTCCTCTTTCTCGTCCAGTTCCTCCCGGACCGGAACGATCCTCTCCTCGGCGATCTGTCGAGCAAGGTCCCGAATTTCCTGCTGTTCATCGGTCAAAAAATAATCCATTATTCCCTCCGGCGTCTCATTGCTCACTGAAACTTTTTGAATTCAAGGTTAAAGGTCAACTGTTAAAGGTTCAAACAGGGGTGCAAACAATTCTCAATCCTGCGAAAGGCTTATTTTGAATTTTTAATCTTGAATTTTGAATTAATGATCTTGAAGTCTTGCTTACCACCGCACGAGGGCTCCCCCCCAGGTTAACCCGCCGCCGAATGCCTCCAGGAGCACTGTATCACCCCTCTTGACCCGGTTCGTGCGGACAGCCTCATCCAGAGCCAGGGGAACGGACGCTGCCGAGGTGTTTCCGTGGCGGTCAACCGTAACGATCACCTTGTCCATGGGGAGCCGGAGCTTTCTTGCGGTTGCCTTAATGATCCTCAGGTTGGCCTGATGTGGAACGAGCAGATCGACCTCCTCCTCTTTCATATCGTTGGCGCTGAGGACCTCATCGACTACCTCGCTGAGCTTGGTGACTGCTATCTTGAAAACCTCGTTGCCCTGCATTTTTACGGTGTAGAGCTTCTGGGAAATGGCCTCCTCGTCGGCCGGTCTTCGGGATCCTCCGGCAGGCGCGTACAGGAGTTCGGCCATTCGACCGTCGTTGTGAAGATGGGTCGAAACGATGCCCCTGTCAGGATCTTCAGAGGGCAATAGAACTGCCGCCCCCGCTCCATCGCCGAACAGGACGCACGTGTTCCGGTCTTCCCAGTCGATAAACCTCGACAGGACCTCCGCCCCAATAACAAGGACCTTGCTGTATTTTCCTGAGCTGACGAACAGGTCTCCGATGGACAGTGCGTAGATGAAGCCGGTGCAGGCCGCTTCCAGGTCAAAAGCTGCCGCTTTGTGGGCTCCCAGTGCCCGCTGGACGAGGCCGGCTGTGGAGGGGAACAGATAATCCGGGGTCAAGGTAGCCACGATGATCAGGTCGAGTTCCCCGGCCTCCACGCCGGCCATCTCCAGGGCGTTTTTCCCCGCCTCGATGGCCAGGTCCGAGGTGGCCTGTTCAGGGGCCGCTATCCTCCGCTCCCTTATCCCGGTCCGGGAGATGATCCAATCCTCACTCGTGTCCACCATCTTGACCAGATCGGCGTTTGTGAGCCTCCGGTCAGGCAGATAGGAACCTGTCCCGGCAATAAGGGTCCTCATGGTCACTCCTCGGAAGTCACCCTGCTCGTCCGTTCACCCGCGCCTTTCAGGTCCATTTCAATCCGCTTGTCCTTGAGCGTTTCGAGGACCTGATGGACCTTGTCGCCGACACTCGGCTTAAGATCGGCACTGGATTCGACCTCCTCTTTAATTCTCCTGTCGATCCTGCTGCGAGCGAAATCGTCCGCCATTTTGATGGCATTTTTAATGGCTTTGGGATTCGAATGCCCATGGGCGATGAGACCGATACCGTCGATACCAAGCAAAAGCGCTCCCCCAAACTCGTCGTAGTCGAAGCGACGCTTGAATTTTTTGAGGGCCGGGCGCATGAAGATATATCCAAAACGAGCGAGGGCTGAAGATTTGATCTCATCCTTGAGGGCCCTTGCCAGGATCTGAACGACACCCTCACCGGTTTTCAGGGCCACATTTCCCACGAAACCGTCGCACACGATAACATCGACGTTCCCGGTAAAGATATCTCCACCTTCGATGTTGCCGACAAAGTTCAGGTCGCTCTTTTTCAACAGATTGAAGGTCGTCCGGACGGACTCGTTGCCCTTGCCCGCTTCCTCGCCGATACTCAGCAGACCAACCTTCGGATTGCTGATCTCCAGGGAATACCTGGCCAAAGCGTTGGCCATATAGGCAAACTGGATGAGGTTGTGGGGTTTGCAGTCCACATTGGCGCCGGCATCGGCCATGACCGTCTGCCTTCCCTTGCCGGTGGGGAGAACCGATCCGATGCACGGCCTGTCCACATTGGGAAGCAGTTCCAGGACGTACATACCGGCGAGCATCGCGGCGCCAGAATTGCCCGCTGAGACAGCAGCGTTCGCTTCACCGGATTTGACCAGTTCGAAGGTGCGGATAATGGAGGAGTCCCTTTTTTTGGCCAGTGCCCTTCGCGGGGCCTCGTCCATCCTCACCACTTCTGAGGCGTGTTTAATCTGTACGAATCCATCGGGCGGGGACAGCCGGTTCAACTGCGGCTCGATCAGCTCACGGTCGCCGACAAGGATCACCCTGCATTCGAAATCCAGGGCGGACTGGACAGCCCCTTCGACAATTGCTTGGGGAGCGAAATCCCCTCCCATGGCATCAACAGCGATTTTCACGGCGTCAGCTGACCCCTAGGGCCCCTCTTCTAAACCTCTTCGACTTCGATGACCTTGCGGCCCCTGTAATAGCCGCAATGGGAACACACCCGGTGAGGCATCTTGACCTCTCCGCACTTTTCGCAGGTGCTGTTCATCGGCGTGTTCAGGGCATCGTGAGCTCTTCGTCTCCGGGTCCTGGATTTAGCGGTTTTCTGTTTCGGTACGGCCATGGTTCACTCCTTCTTCAAGGTGCTTCCGGTTCCCCGGCAAAACACCGTTGCGCCCTCAAAAGGCTAAATCTTGTCCTTGAGAGACCTGAGGGCCTCCCATCTAAGATCAACGCGCTGCTCATCGCACGAACAGGACGCTAATTTGCGCTCCTGTCCGCAAATGGAACAGAGACCGTCGCAATCCTCTGAGCACAGGGGCTTCATGGGCAAAGCGAGACTGATCTGCTCCACCAAGATGTGGTTCAGGTCCAGGGCATCGCCCTGGAAGAACTCCACGTCCAGGTCACCATCGGCCAGCTCCAGCTCGTCACTGCCCTCGATCAGGGACGTGGGGCGGAGTTCCAGATCGATATCCTCGTGAATGCCAAACTGGAATTCGTTAAGGCACCGGCTGCATTCAAGGATCAGTTCGCCTTCCACACTCCCCTTGACCAGGATCTCGGGGGCGATCTTCCTGATCCTGAAGGAACCGGTGAACGGCCCCTTTGAGCGAAAAGACCGGGAAACCGAAGCCTCCGGTTCCAGCCGAACCTCCAAATCCAGCCCCTCCGGGGGTATTTCGTCGAGCCTGATCAGCATGGGAACCCCCTTACGGGTCGAAAGAGGATAAATACAGGATGAATCTATCTTTGTCAACGTATCCAGCCCTCCCTGACAGGTCCATTATTCAGCCATATTGCCCGGTAAAGTTTACCTCAAATAATGCCCCGTGGCATAGTGGGCAACCTTCACCTGAGGGGGGATAGAAAAAGGTTGCTGATCGTCTATGATATGGGGCTTTTTATTCAACTGCAGATCGCCCGCCTGGGGCAGTCCAGATTCGAGATCCACGGGGCGAGGACGGGAACGGAAGCCCTCGAAAAAGCCCGATCGGTTTCTCCTGACCTCATTCTCCTCGATCTTCACATGCCGGACGTGAACGGGGAAAACGTCTGCCGGCTGCTCAAGGAGGATTTCCGAACTCGATCGATTCCGGTCATCATTGTCAGCTCCGGTGCCTCGGACCATAAAAACTCCGATTGCATCTCGGCGGGATGCGATGGTCTGATACACAAACCGATCAGGAGGGCCAGCCTCCTCTCCATGGTGGGGCAGCGCCTGGGCATCTCCATCCGGCGCTGGAGGAGAACCTCCGTCGATCTTCCGTGCAGGGTTATTCTCTACGGCCAGGAGATCAACACACATCCGCTTCCTCTCCGCCGAAGGGGCCTTTATGGAACTCCCGGAACATCCCATACCAGGCAAGGTCATCGAGATCCGCTTCACCCTGCCCGGAGAGGATACCTTCAGGACTATCCGATCCGGTGCCGTTGTCTGGAACGGCTCTCCGGGCAGGGGCGGCCCGGTCGGATCAGGCGTCCGGCTTCTGAGTTCAGGCCTGCACCTTCGGGACCGTATCGACAGATATTTGGAGGATATTCGGGAGACCGTGCAGTAAGGCAGGTGGGGAGTTGAGGACTGAATAGTCCTCCCCCGCTTCCCTGGCATATTGCCGGGATGTTATATCCCTGTTTCGGCTGAACAACCCCACACCGGTCATGGGGAGCCGGGGGCCCCGAGGGGGGGTGATCTTTTATCGGTTCATTTATCAAACCGTTTTCGGGAAGGAGCCGATGAAATTACCCCCAGTGTTACCCATCCAGTTTCGTCACAGGTCGAGGATCCCGTCACCCATGCCGAAATCTCCAGCCCGGGAACCTATAGGTCCTGATTCCCCCTTGATCCCACAGTAATTTCAATCCCCTGCCGTTCTCCACAGACAAATTTTAGAGATTGTATCCTATCCCAATATCGGGTAATTTATGTACCCGGGGAGATCAAGGAGGCTTACCATGGCAAAACCCATTTCCCGGTTGATCCTCTTCCTGGTCGCCGCGTCCTTCCTGAACGCCCCTGCCTTCGCCGCTTTCGAGCTCAGAGCGACCCAGAAGATCGATGTTGGCTCCAAAGCCCTGGATACAGCCGTGTCCCAGGACGGCAAGTGGACCTTTGTCCTCACCACCGGTGGAGTCATCAGGGTCCTGAGCTGGAACGGACAACAGGTTCAGACTATTGAAACCGGCGGGGATTACGAAAGGGTGGAGTTCTCCGAGGTGGGGACCAGGCTGATCCTTTCCGGAGGCAGCGGCAGGGATGTCCTCATCGTCGCCCTGGATCTGATTCACACCTTTGATACATCGGGATCCCCGTCCAAGGGCCCTAAAAACGCCCCCGTTGAGATCGCCTACTTCAGTGACTTTCAGTGACCATACTGCGCGAGGCTGGTGCCTCTACTCGAGCAGGTGCTCGAGAAATACCCCAAAGACATAAGGATCGTTGAGCTCCATTTCCCCATAAGAAGCCACAAGTTCGCCAGGCCTGCCGCCGCTGCCGCCATGGCTGCCGGCAAGCAGGGGAAATACTGGGAGTTCCATGACCGGCTTTTTGAGAACTACAATAAGATCAACGAACAGCTCATCGAACAGATCGCAGGTGACCTAAACCTGGACATGAAGCGTTTCGAGGCCGACAGAAATAGCCGGGAGATCAACGATCTGATCAACCGTGACATGAGGCAGGGACAGCAGAGCGGTGTCCGTGGAACGCCGACCATCTTCGTCAACGGCAGACGTTTATCCGATCGAAGCCTGGAAGGTTTCTCACGGATGATAGACGAGGAGTTAAAGAAAGGAAAATAGAGATTGGAAATGGTAAATTGGAGATCATCACCAAATCGCGCACAAAATAGTTCGCTATCGCAAAGACGACCCTCGACAAGCTCGGGAAAGGCAGAGCTCGCAAGGAAAACCACGATAAACTAATATTTCATTGGGAATTTGTCAGCGTCCTGGCGTGTTAAGGGAATCACGCCCCGGGCGTGACGAGCGGGCGAGAAACCTTAGAGCTTCCCGCCAAATATCAATTTAGAGCAAAATATCTCAGGAGCGTTTAAAAAGGATTTACAGTGCGGAAGATAATCGTTTTTTCCATATTGATAATCACCCTTTCCATTTCGGGGATCCTTGCGCTTCCCGACCGTGCTGTCCCCTTCGGAGCCGAGGGCTGTGGGGAGGGCCAGTGCCGGGACTGCCACGGAATGGAGAAGGAGACCGCGGTTGAACTCCTCAAGGACCTGCCGGGATTGGACAGCGTCGATAACGTTGATTTCTCCCAGGTACCCGGTCTGTACTCGGTGGAGGTCACCAGCAAGGGGAATAAACACATCCTGTACATCGACTTCTCGGAGAACTACGTCATCTCCGGTAACGTCATCCACATCGCCGACCGGGAGAACATCACCAGGAAAAAACTGATGAACCTCCGTCGGGTGGACCTCACAACCATTCCCATTCAGGACGCCCTTGTTCTGGGTAACCCCAAGGGCCGAAAGAAAGCATTCGTGTTCACCGATCCCCAGTGCCCCTACTGCGCGAAGCTTCATCCGGAATTGAAGAGGGCGGTGGTGATGGATCCGGACCTGGTCTTCTACATCAAGCTCCTGCCGCTGGTGAAACTTCACCCTGACGCCTACAGGATCTCCAAGAGCATCGTCTGTGAGGACTCCCTGGAACTGCTCGAGTCGAGTTTCGCCGACCAGCCGGTACCGGACCCGACCTGCGACACCGACGCTGTGGATCGGACTATGGCCCTCGCCCGTCAACTGGGGATCAGCTCCACTCCTATCGTCGTCCTTCCCGACGGCCGGCTGGCGCCTGGCTACCGGAAAGCGGAAGACCTTCTGAAACTGATCAATGAGATGCCGGAGAAAGGTGAGAAAGAATAAAACAGTCAACCACAGAGGACACAGAGGAATTAAGCAGGTACCAGGTCCTGGGTCCAGATCCCAGATACTGACTTTATTCTAATTACTGGCCGCCGACTCCTGAATACCCCCTTTCCTGTCACTGCCCCTTAATTGCTGGCATCGGCTCCTTCATCAGCATATAGGTCGCCTTCACGTCGTCCCACCGGACTGCCTGGTCCGCGGAAACATCCCCCGACACCTTGATGCTGTTTAAGGTCAGGCCTCTCCCGTCGGGACCGCCCATGGGTCGGATGGTCCAGCCGGCGAGGTCCGCTGCGGTGACGGCAAGACCCGCTCCATCCTCCGCCCGGTCGTTCCTGACGATAACCTGTTCCACGACCCTTCCCGAGATCTCCTGGACGACCACACCTTCACCGAAGGCCACCATCCCTGAGAATGCCTGCTGATCCTCCGGATCGGAGATCGCGTCCACCGCCCGGCCGCCATCGGCGGGAATCACCGCGACGACCTCTACGATCCCGTCCCGGTTGAGGTCCTCATTATAAAGAACAGTGTACTTTCTTCCCTGAAACCGGTCACTGAGATAGGCCCTGACCCCGTCGGAAAGATCGCGCGATGTGAGGACATTTCCCTCCAGCATGGCCACCTGTGAGAATGACGGGGTACTGAAACGGGACTGGAATCCTTCAAATTCAGTGCCAGGGCCCGAAGGGGGCATCTCCGCCGGAGGATACGAAGTTTCCCGGCCGGCCTCAGGCTGAAAATAGGAACGAACTCCTGCTTCCGGTGCTTTCAGAGCCGCCGGCCCGGTGGACTCCCGTTCGGGTGATTCCTGGAGATCCTTCTGGGCCCCTGCTGTCATCTTCTCGGTGGCAAACCGAGCCGTCCTGTGCTCTCCTCCTTCCGGACGGACTGCGACCTCCCCGGTCCTCCTCGGCAACTCTGATGGAGGCGGTGCGACCTGCTCCCGGGCCGCCGGAATGTCGAACCCCCCTTCAATCGCTTTCGGTTCCTGGATGGCAGCGGAATCATCTCTCCTGCCATCTTCTTTCCCCTTAACGGCCTCCAGGTATCCGTCCCTGTCATCGACTGCGTCGTCCGCTGTGGCTGAATTCTCATATACTTCCTCCCCGACGGCGGGGGCCTCTCTTCTGACCGTCTTGCCCACGGTTTTCGTCATGGGAGCCATCTCCGTGGGCAGTTCAACCGGTCTTTTCATCTCGAAGAATACCCCCACAGCAACGACGGCCACGAATACTATGGAGATCGCCGGTGCCAACCTCCACAGGGGGCGCCACTGATGAAGGATCTTTTCCCTTGCACCCTCTTCAGCGGTTCTTTGGTCAGCCCTGATCCGATTCATCACCCTCCCCGTGAAAGAGTCCCAGTACTCAGGCGCCGGTTCGGTCACCTGGACGGTCCCGTCCACCATTTCCAGTTCCTCAAGAATCGCAGTACATTGGCTGCAGGCTGACAGATGGTCCCTGACCCTGGCGGACCTGGAAACCGAAAGCTCACCATCGTGGAAAGCCATCATCCATTTCCTGGCTTTACCGCAATTCATTGTCCATCACCTCTCTGGGAGATCATCCCGGCGGCCTGAACGGTCTTGAGGATCCTCTCCCGCGCCCTGGACAGCCGGGACATCACCGTGCCAATCCTGACCCCTGTCGCCTGAGCGATTTCACTGTAGGACATGCCCTCGGAGGCCCTGAGAAGAAAAGTGCCCCTTAACTCGGCGGATAGTTGTTCCAGGGCCACCTGAAAATGCTTCCCCATAGCCTTTGTCTCCGCAGCCTCGTAGGGATTGGGGGACAGGTCCGCAGCGTCGGGCATCTCGCTCACGGTGACTCCCCTCCCCCTGGCCCTGCCTGCCCTGAGGACGTTGAGGCTGGTGTTATAGGCAATGCGCCTCAGGTAGGGAGTGAAGGGCCGCTGGGGATCGTAGGAGGACAGCGAACGATAGAGGCGAAAGAAGGCCTCCTGGGCCGCGTCATCCGCGTCGTCGTGATTGCCCGTAATGGAACGTGCCAATCGGTAAACGGACATCCTGTGCCGGTTGACCAGTTCCTCGAAGGCCTCAAGGTCGCCGGCCGCCGCTCCGGCGGCCAATATCTCGTCACTTTGTCCGGTCAAAGGTCCTCCTGTCATTCTATATACCACAGGTTGTTCCGATTTATTCCAGGACAACCCTTGTCAAGTGGAAAATGGATAGCGGAATGTGAAAAGGAAAAGCGTCCTGGTCCGGCAAATCCTATTTTCCCCTCGAGTTTGCTGTATCTTAACCCTTACATTGAGGCGACTCGCGATGATTCCTCTATTCTAATCTCCGTTGTTCTTTCCACTTTCCACTTTTCGCTTTCCACTTTCTTTTTGGAATAAACCTCCTCCCCGGCGTGTATACCCGGCAAATGGCGAAACTAACAACCTCATTGAACGTCAGGAGGTACTTCATGAAAACCACAGGAACCAGAAAAATATCCACGATCCCCCTTTACCCGGCCTTCGCCCTGCTGTTGGTCCTGGGGCTTGCGCTTACCGTACCGCCAGCCCGTGGATCGGCCCTGGATCTGGACGTTCGGCCGGAGAACAGAACCATCCTCTTTCCGGGTCCCGGTAAGGGACACCTCCAGATAAGGATCATCGCGCCCGATGACGAGCCGATTACGGACCGCCCGCCCCTGAACCTGTCCCTGGTCATCGACAAGAGCGGCTCCATGGGCAACGAGGGCAAGATCGACTATGTCAGAATGGCCGCTCACCGGCTCGTCGAGCGCATGGATAACGGCGATTTCCTTTCCATCATCACCTATGACCAGTCCGTCCGGGTCGTCACCAGGGCGAGGCGTGTGGGCGACCGCCAGTACTTTCACCGCCTCATCGACGGCATCTATCCAGGGGGCCGCACTTACCTGTCCGGGGGGCTCGAGGAGGGTTACCGTCAGGCGAAGAGGGCCCGCAGGAAAGGATACATCAACCGGGTCCTGCTGCTTTCGGATGGTCTGGCCAACGTGGGTATTGTCGATCGCAGCGAACTGGCCAGACGTGCCGGCGGCATGTACGAAGGCGGGATCTCCGTGTCCACCTTCGGTGTCGGATACCAGTTTGATGAGGACCTCATGGCCAAGGTCGCGCGGGGCGGAGGGGGATCATATTATTACATCTCCAACCCGGGCGATATTGTAGCCGCCCTCAACAGGGAATTCACCATGGCCTCCAGGACGGTGGCCACCGAGGTGGAGATTATCATTCGGCTTCTTGCCGACTGCCGCCTTGATTCCGTCCTCGGGCACAGCTATCGCCGTGAGGGGGACTCGGTGGTGATCCGTCTCGGAGACCTTTCATCGGGTGAACGCCGCACCCTCATGGCCAAACTCCAGGTGACTGCTGAAGAGCCGGGCGAAAAGCAGGTTGCCGACGTCTCTCTGCGCTACCGTGATCCCGCCTCAGGCAGAATCAGGACCGATAACACCGCACCTGTCGTCCTCGACGTGATCCGGGATGCCGCCAGACACGATCAGGGTTTCGACGCGGATGTGGTCGAACGGAAGAGCCTCATTGAATCAAACATAATGTCCAGGGAGGCGGCTGAACGGGTGGACTCCGGTGATCGGGAAGGGGCTCTCAGCATCCTTAAAAAGGCGGCCAAAGCCCTCATGAGCGCCCCTGCCACTCCGGCTACCGAGATGGAGCTGGGGCGAAACCGGGAGTACCAGGATCAGATCACGGGGATGGACGAGATGGACGACCGGGAACTGGAGGAGGTTCAGAAGGGCGTCAAGTACCGATCGTACCAGGAACTGCATCAGCAGTAGGCTCCTTTGCGGAACAGAACCAAACCTCAGGGGGAGTTAATCTCCCCCCTTTTTTGTTCGGCAAGGAGCCTGAGTGGACAGAAATCCTCGACCGTGCGATTCAGCGACAATCCGAATCGGCGGATAGAAATGCACCTCTTTACGCTCGGTCGCAAAGTCGCAACCTCGCCCCGTCTATGTCCCCGAGATCTTCCGGAAGACCCTCTCCACCGGGATATATTCCCTGACGAACCGGTCAGCGTGGTAGATGGTCACCAGCTTTTCGATCAGGAGGACCCCTCCCAGGATACCTCCCGTCATCCACTGGCCCTCGAACTGAGGGTGTCCCGTTGCGGCCCCGATCAGAAAGAGGAGGGTAAACACGAGGAGCGGGAGCTCCACCAGGGCATCGGCAATGCCGAGAAAGGGATGACGGGTGTAGAAATAGCCTCCTCCGGGAAAGATGAGAGAGAAGAGCCTCGCTGTCCGCGGGTTCTTGAACTCCAGCCGGCATTTAGAACAGGTGTAACGGTCCTCCACCAGAGCCGATGTGCATTTGGGACAGACAGCGTACCGGCTTCGGAACTGGGTGGAGGCCGAACTTCCTTTAGTCAGAGCCGACAGGGTTCTCCCAAACTTCTTTCCGTTCAGGACCCTGTGGAATTTTTCACCCTCTCCACTCTTGTACTTCAGCTTGATCTTGCGGCCGGCCTTGAAACTCTCGATGTCGTTGAACGAGATCTGGGAAAGGGAATCACGGGGAGAGAAACCCGGTGTCGTCGGAAAGTGGAGGACCCTCCTGTTGGTCACCACCAGGACGCAGCGCCTGATAAGGAAGATGAGCCAACCGGTGGTAAGCTCCTCGACAATCCTGATAGGGGAAATGGCCCGGGACGCCAGAAGGATCTCCTCGTTCGGCTCGAGGACATGCTTCAATACGGGTACGAACGGCCTGAGGATATTGAGCTGCTGTTTTTTGATCCTTTCCCTGAATTTTCCGGCATGGGTAGAGAATGCCTGTTGGCCGTTGATGGGCAGATCACGAAGGACGGCATCCCTGGACACCCTGGACATATGCACCTCCCGTTGGCAGACCCCCCTGCGGTCCCCTGGAACATGCTATCATCGCCCAACCCCGCCTTCTTTGCGATCCGGCGACCATAATAATGTTTTTTCCTTCATGTGTCATGGGAAATACCACGCCGGGCAGGCCCGTCCTCTGATAGAATGGGAATGTCATGTGCACCGTCCTCTTCGCATACAGGTCCCATCCCGGCTTCCGTCTTGTCCTGGCCTCGAACCGGGACGAATACTACGAAAGGGATACCGAGCAGGCCGGATACTGGAAAGAAGAGCCGGCGATCCTGGCGGGGAGGGACGTTCGATGGGGGGGGACCTGGCTGGGGGTCACCAGGGAGGGGCGGTTCGCCTGCATCACCAATTTCCGTGACCCTTCATCAACCCGGGAACACCTCCTGTCAAGGGGACTCATGGTCGCTGAGTACCTGCGGGAAAAGGTCGATCCGGAGCAGTACATTCAGGAAGTGCATCTCAACCGGGACCGATATAACGGTTTTAATCTTCTGGCCGGCAACACAGAGAATCTCCTTTACTACTCCAACCGGGAGGGAATGCCTGTAAAACTCCAACCGGGCATCTACGGCTTGAGCAACCACCTCCTCGATACACCATGGCCCAAGGTGACCAGGGGCAAGGACCTTTTTTTGGAGGTTCTGAACAGTGAACGAAACCCTTCGGCCGAATCTCTCCTGAGATTGCTCTCCGACGCCCGGAGGCCGCCCGACAATCTTCTTCCCGAAACAGGCGTGGGCGTTGACTTGGAGAGGGTCCTGTCTTCGATCTTTATTACCAGCCCCACCTACGGTACGAGGGCTTCGACGGTTCTGATCATCGACGATAACGGCCGGGTGGTATTCACTGAGAGGGTCTTTAACTCCCCGGATGACGAGGGCACAGAGGTGAAGTGGGGGTTTAAAATCAGTTTCTAGTCTCAAGTGTCTTGTGTCCAGAGGTCAGGTCCCAGGAACAAGGCTACAAAATCTTCTCAAAACAATTACCACAGAACCGCAAGTCACTTTTTTTAATTGAATGCTGGATTTTTTATATATCCAGTATTTTTTTCCCAAGCCCCTTCACAGAGGGTCTTTACAACTGCTATAATTTCTCTATTAATTTGCTGAAAGGGGGTGAATGGGAATGAAACTGGTCAAAGTTAAAAAGGAAAGCAGGGGGCTCTGCAAGTGTGCCTCGAGCTGCTGAATTGGTAAGTCAGAACTGAGTCGAGAGAACTGAGATTGAAGAACCTGATAGTTCACTGTCAGTCCCCGGTTCTCAGTTCCCAGAAATGCTGAAGGACCCATAGGTTCTAGCGTTCCTCATCGGGATCCTTCAGCATTTCTTCCACTATCTCCACCGCGTCCCCCACCACCCGCTCGCAGACCTCCTCCATGAGGTTCCCGCTTTTTGCCTGCTCGAAACCCTCCGGTGTACTGACGTCACATCCCAGAAGATCCCTGCACAGGGCCGATCCGTTCCTGGCCAGGAAACGCTGGTTGAACTGCCGGACGAGCTCATAGGTCCTCTCCTTGTCCTCCTGCCGTGAGGGATCCGTCATCCCGTACCTGAGACCGAGGACCATGAACGCACCGGTCACCGCACCGCACGTGCCGGCCATGCGTCCCATTCCGGCACCCATGCCGCAGGCGATCCTCATGGCCGTCTCTGTGTCGACACCGAATTCTTCCGCGAAAACCGACAGGACCGCCTGGGCGCAGTTGAACTCGCTTCGGTAACACAATATGGCTTTTCCCCGGCGTTTCACCGTTGATCTTACCTCCCTTTTACCCTGAAAAGCTGATCCCTCGGAGCGAAAAATGCTCTTGAAGTTGTTCATAGCAATATAGAATAATTATAGAAAGATTTTTATTAAGAGAATAAACCTCTTCTCCATGTTATGGGGCGGAGGACCTTAAAATTTAGCCGGTTGCAAACTGAAACGGATCACTAACCACAAATCACGAATCACGGTTGGCAATATGAGAGACGAAAAGTTCTACCGGGACCTCCTCGACAACCTCTACGACGGGGTCTACTTCGTGGATCGGGACAGGAAGATCTCCTACTGGAACAGGGGGGCCGAGATACTAACCGGTTACTCCAGGGACGAGGTTATCGGCAAGAGCTGCTGGGACAATTTCCTGGCCCACATGGACGACCGGGGTAATCAGCTCTGTCAATCCGGGTGTCCCCTCGAGGATACCCTGATGACCGGCAAGATGAAGGAGTCGGACGTTTTCCTCCACCACAAGGAGGGCCACCGGGTTCCGGTCCTGGTCAGGGTCTCCCCCATCAGGGACGGACAAGGCGAGATCGTGGGCGCCGTGGAGATCTTCAGCGACAACTCCGCCAAGGTCCAATCGGAGATGAAGATCGAGGAACTGCAGGAACTGGCACTCCTCGATGACCTGACCAAGCTCGGCAACAGGCGCTACATGGAGATGGGACTGAAGACGAAACTGGAGGACATGGAACGGTACGCGTCCAGTGTCGGTGTTCTGTTCATGGATCTGGACCTGTTCAAGGAGATCAACGACAGTTACGGGCACGACGTCGGGGACAGTGTCCTGAGAAGCACAGCCACGACCCTCAAGGGCGCCATACGACCCCAGGACCTGCTTTGCCGCTGGGGCGGTGAGGAGTTCGTAGCCGCGGTGTCCAACGTCAGCAGGGACATCCTGACCGTTGTCGCCGAGAGGTTCCGGTCCCTCGTTGAACAGTCCTACGTCAAGGTGGGAAAGAAAAAGATCCGATTCACCATCTCCATCGGGGCCACCCTCGCCCACCGGAGCGAAGCGATGGCCGACGTCGTCAAGCGGGCCGACGAGCTCATGTACCGCAGCAAGCAGGATGGCAGGAACCGGATCACGATCGGCTGAATGGACAAAAGTAAGGATCGGCAGACGGAGGAGCAAGACGAAGACAAAGTGTCTCACCGGTAAGACCGTTGAAAATTCTGAAACCTGAACGCTGAGGGGATTCAAGAACCATCCATTACCATGATTGCTAAGTATGGGTGGTCAGCAGGCAAACGACGGCCCTGATTTTGATATGGAAAAAATAATACTTAATGTAATTTATTAATATATATCTTTAATTATTTACTTTAAAATAATAAATAGAATTTATATATAACCAGAAAGAACGATCCGTACCTTCTTTTTTAATTTAACTTCGTCTTCGTCTTACTCCTTCGTTTCGTTTTTTACTCCCCCACCAGCTTCATCCTGGCCAGGATGTCGACGATCTGCAGGGAGAGATCGACGCACTGCTGGGTCTGCTGTCTGATCCTGTTCCTCCGGGCGGACTCCGTCCTTTTCTGAAGGGTCCTGTAGGCTTCGCTTCGGGTTATGCTCACGATCAGGGCCCGCCCGTCCTTGATCATGTTCCGGCCGTGTTTCGCCAGGTACTGGTCCACCTGGGGGATGGAGCTGAGCAGGGTGGCCATGATCATGTTGGATCCGTTGGCCACGTCCTTGAGCCCCTTGTTAAGCAGGATGTGCATGTGGTGCAGGTCCATGCTCTCGCTGGCTAACTCATCCATCTCCATATCCTCGAGGAGATAGATCAGCTCCAGCATCGTCTTGCCGAGATCCCTGGCGGTGGTCATCAGGGGGTGGTCTCCGAAACCCTGTTCCACCAGGATCTCCATGTGATCGCTGGCCAGGGCCTGCTCGATGTCCCTCCTGCCCTTGGCCATGTTCCTCTTGGCGTAGTCGGCGGCCATCTCGTCGAAGCTGGGGGCCATCTTCATGTCTGCGACCATGAGCAGGTTGATCCCGTCCAGAAACATCATGAGCCCGTGGTTCATGAGCACGTGAAGGCGGTGGATCCTGGTGCTGTCATCGTCCTGCAGACGGATGACCGCATTCCCGGTTCCGGTAAAAAACATGAAAAACAGTAAGAACAAAGCGGCGATACAGCTCAGCCTGCCTGAGATCCTCATCGGCTCATCCCCCGTTCCCTTGCTCCGCATTAAGGTTGATGTTTCATTGCCATAAATATACCGTACCGGGGAGGCTGTTGCATAGTGAGTTGGTATAGATTCCGGTGATTCCGGGGTCAGGCCCTGCCTTCTGACATTCACCCCTGTAAAGCCGGTCCAGTCGGAAAACGTGATCCGACCCCGGACAATTACATTCCGACCAGACTGTAAACCAGCAATACCAGAAAGGTAAACCCAGCGGCGCCGACGAGAAAGGGCCAGAACCTTCCGCTGCGCTCGTCCGGTACCTCCTCCCACAGGGTGTTGATGATTATGGCCCCGGACAGGAAGGCCATCCAGGCGGCCACCGGTGCATGTCCCAACAGATGCGCTGATCCCAGGCCCCAGCCCAGCAAAATGGAGCCGGCCAGGGACCAGCGCATGGTCCGGTCGTAGAACGATCGGTCGTGGCCCCTGAACTCGTGATCGGTACCGATGAAATGGAGGGACATGCCGACGGCGACAAGGCTCAGGAAACCGAAGCCGGGATCCTCCATCTCGCCCAGAAGGTATCCCAGAAGCATGCTGTAAGTGGAAAAACCCGCCAGCAGCGACCAGTTGCGCGTCTTCGGGCCGATACCCGGGAGGGTCGTCAATCTCCTGATGCCGTAATAGACCAGGAAGCCTCCCATGCACAGCAGGTAGGCCCGGTACCGGGCAAAGAATTCGAAATAGGCTGTCTTTTCCAGGACGATCTGCTTTCTGGCCAGGCTGGGCAGTATGTACACGAAAACGTAGCTCACGGCGGCGCCGCCAGCCATCGACTGCCAGATATATCCCCTGGGGCCCTCTAGGAATCTTAGCCGACTGACAACCAAGTGGGATAATGCGAGAATGAGTACAACAAGAAAGGATACGAGGTGGTTCAATGGCTATGCCTTTTGCTGTTTTTGGGAAGGACTGGGGTCAGGTCCTGCCTTCTGACATCCTTAGATTTGTCGTCAAAATGGTAAAAATCAGGACCTGATCCCAGTGCACTTACAATGACTCCAGCACTTCGATATCGACAAGATCCTGGGGTCTGGCAACGGTTTTCTTGTTTTCTATCAGGTGCTTCTTTCCTATTACCGGTACTATAAGGCCTTCAATATTCACTTCCAGCCTCATAGGCCAAGCGTCAGAGAATTCCACCCCGTCAATGAATGTTAGGATATCGATACGGTTGGGAGCAACACCGATCTGATAGACAATCCCTGGTTTCTCCAGATCAGAAACATCCAGTTTAGCTAGAGGCGCACCGAACTTTTCCAACGCTTTCCAGACATTTTTAACATTCCGGGATGATCGATTTATCCACAGGTCGATATCCCCCGTTGCCCTTGGGATACCGTGAGCGGCCAGAGCGTATGCTCCCACGACAAGAAACTCAACGTTCCCGTCGATGAATATGCTCAATATGTCTCTGTAATCTTCGCTGATCAATGGATTCGCCCTTGAATGCCCAGGCATTGACGGTCAACTGCCACACCATCCCCATCCTTTCCCCCTGTGTAGTACCTAGGAGATCGAACTCCTTTCCCTGATCCTCCAAACGTGTCTTTGCAGCCGTTAAATTCTTATTTTTCATGGGTTTATCTTATCACAGACAGGGGGAAATACATATGGGAATGATTGGGGTCAAGCCCTGCCTTCTGACGTCTTGATATCAAATCTCCGAATGTCAGAAGGCAGGGCTCGACCCCAGAGCGTTTAGGTATTTAAAAGCGAAACACGAAACCCAATCCGAATCCGCTCATGGCGATGTCGTAGAGGAACCCGTCGTCGTCGAAATCCGTGTCCAGGACCCGGTAGGCCGCGGCCAGTGAGACCGTATTCGACACGTCCCACCCCAGTGCGGCAAGAGCGTTCCAGGTGAGATCGGAACCGATCCCGAAGCCGCCGATGTCGCCCCGAAGCTGGAGGTTCCAGTCCACACCGAGGGGGATCCTGATCCGGCCGCCCAGGAACGGGTCCACCCAGTCATCCTTGCTGTCCAGATCAGGTCCGGAGGTTAGGTCGAAATCGGTGGACAGATCCATGTACCGCGCCCCTCCGAGGACCTCGAAGGATCCCGGTTCGCCGTACCGGTAGGCAACCGCCACTTCCAGGATGGTCGTCTCCACCTCGACGTCGACGGTGAGTGGTCCCTTCTCCCGGATCTCGGCCAGCCTGATGAAGAACGCGTCGACCATGTAGGACCACCGGTCGGCCCTGGCCTCGAAGACAGCCGCCCCCCCGATATCGACGAACTCGGCCAGGTCGCTGAAGCTGAGGTCCACCGGAACGGCGGTGGTGCCGATACCTAAATCGCCGTCCAGACCGGCGGTCCACAGGTAGGGGATGAACAGATACTCGACCTCCTCGGCCGCTTGAGAAGCGGGTGGTGAATAGATCAACGCTACTATTAGGAGCGAGAGAAAAACAACTGTCAGCCTCTTGATGCTGCGGCACCTTGTTTTCATGGAAGCCTCCATTTGTTAGTGGTTGGTGGCTAGCTTAAAATTAAGTGTCTAGTTTCTAGTGACTTGTTGCTGGTAAGATCGCGGTAATAGAATTTTTTTGTCACTAACCACTAACCACTTGCCACTCGTAACTTCTTTACCTCACCTCCACCGGACTCTGCAGCCTGAACTCGAGGAGCATGCCCGGCGGGATCCTGATCTGGTTGCCGGGGGTCATGGCCGCTGCCACGCCGCCGTAGGCGGCACCATCCTCCGCGCCCTCGGAACCGTCATCGATGGAACCGATGGCGGCCCCGATGGCCACCTTGCGGAGGGTCCCCTGCCTCTCGCCCTCGAAACCCTGCTGGTCCGTCCGGATGGGGATCCTGCCGCTCTTGCCCTCGATATCGTTCAGTTCGATTACCAGCCTGGCGATGCGGGCCAGCCTTCCTCCCTTCACAGCGTCGGAAACCCGGCCGAACACCCTTGTCCCCTTGGGCAGAAGAACCTGGCCGTTGACCGTCACCGCCGTCTCCAGGGTGGTGATAAAAGGATCCCCCTTGCTGACCCTGCCGGTGATCAGTTCGGTGTTGGTCTTGACCAGCAGGACGGTCCCGGCCGGCACGGTCCCGGCCATGGCCTGGGCTCTTGCCGGGGCCGGCGGCTGAGCAGGCGCCTGAGCCGGCTGAGGGGTCGTCGGGACCGGTGCCGCCTTGTCAAGGCTCAGGGACTGGACATCGCCGGCGTCGAACTCCATGGCATTTCCGAAGGCCTCGAACCGGACCCTGCCCTCAGAGATGCCCTGAAAGGTCCCCTTGAGAGTCTGCCCGTCGTCAAGGGTGATGGTATCGGCCAGGGCAAGGGAGGGCGGAGCGATCAGGATGGTAAGGATTAGTACAATGATGATGTGAAACGGTATGCTTTTCATGGGGTACCTTTATTTAATTAAGTGGCTAGTGACTTGTGACTAGTGGTTAGAAAAGTCAAGACTGTGATCTTGCTTGCCACAAGCCACTAGTTTCTAGCCACTAATTCTTCCCCTTCCTATACTCCTTCAAACGATCGAACAGCTGATCCCACTCATTGTCGGTCAGAAGTTTCGTCACCTCGATGTGGGATTTCGCCACCTCGAACTCGAAATCGAGCCACTCCTTTTCCAGCTCTTTCAGGGCGCTCATGTAATCATCGGAACCGGAGCTATAGTTGGCGTCCACCGTCATGAGGGTTTTTGACACCTTTACACGCTGCTGCCTGTAGTCCGTGACGGACCGCTCGAGATCCTCGATGACGTTGACGACCCTTTGCTCCCGCTCTGTATCCTCGACGATCTGGATGACTGCCGTCTTCGTTTCGGCCAGGAACATATCCACGGTGAAGGCCGGGCCGGCGCCACCTCCGAAAATGGCAAGATATAGTGCTATGAGCATCTCGATTCTCCCTAATAATTAATTACTTGATCCAAGCTTTACATTCCAGTTGCCTGGGTTGGACTACCTGACAAACTCCATGTCTTCTGAAAGGCTTGTCCACTCCTCTTCCGAAACCAGCTGTTTCATTTCCACACGAAGAGTGACCAGTTCATTGACGGCCTTCATTCTCTTTTCGCTGTGCTTGTTGAGGATTTTTTCAAAATCCCCCGGCGCTGCGTCCTTCTTTCTGTAGGTTTTAAAGATCTTGTTCCTGGACGAACCTGTCAGACTTTCGAGCTTTTTGACCTGTTTTTCCATTTTATCGGCAATTTTCAGCACCTGCGCCTGGCGCTCCTCATCGATCACAACCTCCGCAATCTTCGCCTTGAGTTGAAGCACCTTGGTGACCGCCGATGACGGCGCAGGCGGCTCCCCGCCACAGGCGAAAACGGGGAGGAGGGAGAGGATTAGTAAAAGGATTAAGGGGTAGCGGTGCATGGGTAACTCCAAATAGCTAGTGAAAAGCTTGCCCTGAGTCCCGCCGTAGGCGGGATCGACGGGTGGCTAGTGGTTAGTGGCTAGTGGCAATGATATCACTTTTGGCTGTCGGGTGTCGGAGGGTTTTGATTTTCCCGCGCCCGTGCCCACTTCCGCCTGTCCTGAGCTTGTCGAAGGGCGCCCGCGCCCGGGTTTTAAGATCCCTATCACGTAATAGTGTGCGTGAACGGGATTCCAGTTACTCCCTGAAACAAGTAAGGTTAAAATTTTGTCACGTTCGGTACAGGCGGATTCGGATGATCTTTTAACGTACCCAGATACTCCGTGACTGTTTGCATGTACGGTCCCATGATCCACCCGCCTCCGGTTGGACCGATATCCACCCTCTCCTTTGGATCGGCCTCAATATTGTATATCTGGGGAAAACCTGCAGTTTCGGCAGTTATGCCCAGGTAACCACCAACCTTGGGGTTGTTGCCGGTCGGGTTGATTTTCATCGGGTATATCCGAAACTGGTTCCAACGCACCGCAGCAATGCGTGCGCCAATAAAGGTGATCAGGCTGTTACGATTGGATCTGTCCTGTTTTCCAAGCAGGAAATCAGTCTGATCAACGCCGTCAAAGTATTTGTTTGATGGCAATGCTACATCGAGAATATGTGCAAACGTCGGCAAAAAATCGTGAATGGAGATCATTTCGTTAGATACCGACGGTCTGATCTTTCCCGGCCACTTGATCATCCCGGCAGTACGGATAGAACCTTCAAAAGCATCACCAAGCTCACCTCTGAACGGACCATTATCTCCCTGGTGAATTTCATCAATGGCAGTTCCCGTTACCGTCGCCCCATTGTCAGAGATCCAGACAACAATGGTATTGTTTTCAACGCCTGCATCACTGATCGCTTGAAGAACTTCACCCGTTCGATAGTCCAGCTCAAGTATGCTGTCGCCATATTTGCCTGCCCCGGATCTGCCGTAAAAATCCTGCCCCACGTCATTGGGAAAGTGAGGACGGGTAAATCCAATCATCAAAAAGAACGGTTTCTCATCCTTCGCAGCTTTCTTTATGTAGGCAACCGATTTTTCGGTGATAGCTGCTTCTATCTTCTCCTTGCGATATTCAAAATCATAATCGCCGATTACTTTGGCATCTCCCGGTCCATTGGCCACCAGGAGCTTGGGGATCAATCCCTCCTGCATTTTTTCAGGGACTCCAGACACCTTCATGTGCTCAGCATAAACGACCTGATCCGTTGTCCCTCTAAAGCCGATCAACCACTTGTCAAAACCCTGGTTTTGCGGCTGGCTCTTAGCCGCCGGCCCCAGATGCCATTTACCTGCGTAGGCGGTGTTATAGCCTGCCGCATTGAATAACTTGCCCAGCGTAAAGTCGCCCTCATCCAGGCCTCCCCCCATACCGGGGACGATCACCAGCGACATGCCGTTACGGATCGAATACTGCCCGGTCATTAAGCCTGCACGTGAAGGAGTGCACCCTGGCTCCACAAGGAACTGTGTAAACCTCATTCCCTCGTTTGCAAGCTTATCGATATTTGGTGTCCGTATTCCACCACGAGTACCACCGTTATAGACAGACAGGTCTCCAAATCCGAGGTTG